>NZ_JBHXRX010000087.1:0-28550 GCF_042714995.1 Streptomyces sp. NPDC058665 | reverse complement strand
TGTTCATTCTGTATTTTTTTTTTTTTTTTTTTGCGGGGTGTTTTTTTTTGTTTTCAACCGCGGGGGGGGGGCGGGGGGCGCCCCCCCCCCCCGCCACTCCTTCGTCGTCCGCTCCCCGGATTCCGCTCCCCGGATCGCGGAGGGTTGCCCCGCGCGCACTCCGGGTAGACCGGGCTACGACCGAATTGGCCAGCGCGCTTCGTGAGGTGATCAGCGGTGATCTTGGAAGCTCTCGGTGCGGTCCTGCTCGGACTCGGCGCTTCGTGGGCCGCGCTCCAGCGGCTGCCCCACCGGCTCCCCTCCCGCCGCCTCGTGCTCGCGGCGGGGTCCCTGGGCTCCCTCTTCGGCGCGGTGCTCACGCACGCGGCGCTCGGCCCCGGTCATGTCGTCGCGACGCTGATCGGCGCGGTCGTCGTCGGGGCGGTCCTGCTCTCGCTGCTGCTCCGCCCCGCGACGCCGGTCCTGCGCCGCCCGATGCCTTCCTGATCCGCCTGCCGCGCTGGCCCGCCAGCCGCGGAAGCCTCAGGCGGCCAGTCCCAGGGCCGCCATCCGCTTCGTGTGCGCCTCGGTGATCCGCGAGAACATCCGACCCACCTCGGCCAGATCGAACCCGTCGGCGACCCCGCCCACCAGCATCGTCGACAGCGCGTCCCGGTCGGCCACCACCCGCTGCGCCTGTGACAGCGCCTCCCCCATCAGCCGCCGCGCCCAGAGTGCGAGCCGCCCGCCGACCCGGGGCTCGGCCTCGATCGCCGCCCTGACCTTCTCGACCGCGAAATTGCCGTGCCCTGTGTCATCGAGCACAGCGAGCACCAGACCGCGGGTGTCGGAGTCCAGCCGCGCGGCCACCTCACGGTAGAAGTCACTGGCGATCGAGTCGCCCACATATGCCTTGACCAGGCCCTCAAGCCAGTCCGACGGCGCGGTCTGGCGGTGGAAGTCGTCCAGTGCGGTGGCAAAGGGATCCATCGCGCCCGTCGGATCGGCGTCAATTTCACCGAGCCGGTCGCGCAGCCTCTCGAAATGGTGGAATTCGGCGGAGGCCATCTTCGCGAGTTCCGCCTTGTCGTCCAGAGTCGGCGCGAGTTTGGCGTCCTCGGCGAGCCGCTCGAAGGCCGCCAGTTCGCCGTAGGCGAGCGCTCCCAGCAGATCCACGACCGCGGCCCGGTACTTCGGGTCGACGGAGGCGGTCGCCCAGTCCTGGGCGGCGATCCCGGTGAGTTCCGCGGGCGCGGAACCGGTCGGTGACCCTGGTGTGGACTCGGGCTCAGTGGCGTTGTCAGACGTCTCCATGGAGCGCACAATAACCCGCTCGACGCACCTCGTAGAGCCCACTTCGCGCACCGTTCAAGAGCCCGGTCGGGCACTGCCCTGACACCGTTCCGACGAATTCGTCCAACACACCTGCGCGATTCCGGGGTACAGTGGTAATGCGCCCGCCGAGTATTCGGTGGGCCATCGCAGTGTTTGACCGGGAGATCTGTCCCGGACAGGCCCCATGAGGATGCCCGGTCGGTGGCCCGATCGGCTCCGACCCCGACCGCCCTCCGCGCGGACCGTGCGCACAGCTGCGTACGACCTGCAGATGAGGGGCCCCCTCAGCGGCACGAGCGCTCGAGCGACGGCAGTGGTCCCGCGCCATCCGGCCAATCCACGGCCGGCCGAGTACCCAGGTGCGGTACGACCCCCCGCGTTCGCCTCGGGTCGCGTCTCACAGAAGAGGCAGCACCCTGACTACGACTTTCCGGAACCTCGGAATCCTTCCCGAGACGGCCGAAGCGCTCGAAGCCGTCGGCATCATGTCCCCGTTCCCCATCCAAGAGATGACGCTCCCGGTCGCCCTGTCCGGCAAGGATGTCATCGGCCAGGCCAAGACCGGCACGGGCAAGACGCTCGGCTTCGGCCTGCCGCTCCTGGAGCGCGTCACCGTCCCCGCCGACGTCGAGGCGGGCCGGGCCGTTCCCGAGCAGCTCACCAACGCCCCGCAGGCCCTCGTGGTCGTCCCCACCCGCGAGCTGTGCCAGCAGGTCACCAACGACCTCCAGACCGCCGGCAAGGTGCGCAACGTGCGCGTGCTGGCGATCTACGGAGGCCGTGCCTACGAACCGCAGGTGGAGGCCCTCAAGAAGGGCGTCGACGTGATCGTCGGCACCCCGGGCCGGCTGCTCGACCTGGCGGGCCAGCGCAAGCTCGACCTGTCGCACGTGCGCGGGCTCGTCCTGGACGAGGCCGACGAGATGCTCGACCTGGGCTTCCTGCCCGACGTCGAGCGGATCATCCAGCTGCTTCCCGCGAAGCGCCAGACGATGCTGTTCTCGGCGACCATGCCGGGCGCGGTCATCGGTCTCGCGCGCCGCTACATGTCGCAGCCGACGCACATCAGCGCCACGTCGCCGGACGACGAGGGCGCGACGGTCGCCAACACCACGCAGCGCGTCTACCGCGCCCACTCCATGGACAAGCCGGAGATGGTCGCGCGCATCCTCCAGGCCGAGGGCCGCGGGCTCGCGATGATCTTCTGCCGTACGAAGCGTACGGCCGCCGACATCGCCGACCAGCTCGCCCAGCGCGGCTTCGCCTCGGGCGCCGTCCACGGCGACCTCGGCCAGGGCGCGCGTGAGCAGGCGCTGCGCGCGTTCCGCAACGGCAAGGTGGACGTTCTCGTCTGCACCGACGTCGCCGCGCGCGGTATCGACGTCGAGGGTGTGACGCACGTCATCAACTATCAGTCGCCCGAGGAGGAGAAGACCTACCTCCACCGCATCGGCCGCACCGGCCGCGCGGGCGCGTCCGGCATCGCCGTCACGCTGGTCGACTGGGACGACATCCCGCGCTGGCAGCTGATCAACAAGGCGCTGGACCTGGGCTTCCCGGACCCGCCGGAGACCTACTCGACCTCGCCGCACCTCTTCGAGGAGCTCAGCATCCCCGCGGGGACCAAGGGCATCCTGCCGCGTACGGACCGGACACGTGCCGGTCTGTCGGCGGAGCGGGTCGAGGACCTGGGCGAGACGGGCGGCCGTGGCCGCAAGTCCGCCGGGGCTTCGTCCGCGCGGTCGGCCGGCGCCGCCGTGCAGGAGGAGCGCCCCGCCCGTACGCGTACACCGCGCCAGCGGCGCCGTACGCGCGGCGGGACTCCCCTGGAGGCCGGCGAGGCGCAGACGCAGGCAGTGGCGGCGACGGCCCCGGTGTCGACCGGAGCGGTCGACACCGCCGAGGGCGCGGAAGCGGCCGAGCCGCGCGTCCCGCGCCGCCGCCGGCGTACGCGCGTGGGCGTGCCCGCCGACGCGGCTGCCGCGGTCGCCACGACCGTGGCGCAGCCGGGGACGGACCTGTTCGTCGAGCCGGTGGCCGAGCAGGGCGACGCCGACGCCGATGCGGTCACCAAGCCGCGCCGTCGTCGTACGCGGGCCGCTAAGCCCGCTGTCGAGGCCGTGGAGACGGTCGCGGCCGTGGTCGTCGACCCCGACGCCGGGGCGAAGACCGAGACCAGGCCCCGGCGCCGTACGCGCGCCGCCAAGGCCCCGGTCGAGGCCGGCACGGTGAAGGCCGCCGATTCGGCGGACGGCGACGCCCCCGCCGCCGAGGCCAAGCCGCGCCGTCGCCGTACGCGCGCGGCGGCGGCCCAGCCCGAGAGCTGACGGCACACGCGCGACGGCCCGGCATCCCCTGGGGGGTGCCGGGCCGTCGGCGTGTTCGCGGGCCCTCTCCCGCGCCTCCTGGGGAGGCCGGGCGGGTGAGGCGGCGGCGGGCATGGGGACTTACTCTCGTCGCATGAGCAGGCCGCCCACGTTCACTCCCCCGTCCTGTGCCCGCGCGCTCCAGTTGGCGACGAGCCGCGGGCACTTCGCCGTGCTCGACGCGCGCCCCGGGGGGACGCCGCGGGGCACCGCCCTTCTGATGCCCGGATTCACCGGCAGTAAGGAGGACTTCATCGCGATGCTGGAGCCACTCACCGCGGCCGGCTATCGCGTGGTCGCCGTCGACGGGCGCGGGCAGTACGAGTCCGTGGGACCCGATTCCCAAGAGGCGTACGCCCAGAAGGAGTTGGCGGCGGATGTACTGGCGCAGGCGGAGGCGGTCGGGGCACCTGTCCATCTCGTGGGCCACTCGCTGGGCGGGCAGATCGCCCGCGCGGCCGTCCTTACGGACGCGGAGCCGTTCCGCACGCTGACACTGATCTCTTCGGGCCCCGCCCGTATCGCCCCCTCCCAGGAGGAGCGGGTGCGGCTGCTGAGCGAGGCCCTGGCGCTCACGAACATGGACATGGAGCGGGTCTGGGAGGGCATCCGGGCGATGGAGCCGCCGGAGGAGACCTCCGTCGACGGCACGGATCTGCGCCGCCGCTGGCTGCGCCACAATCCGGTCCAACTCATCACCACGGGGCGGCAGTTGACGGTGGAGCCGGACCGGGTGGCCGAGCTCGCCGCCGTACATCCGCTGCCGAAGCATGTGATGTCCGGCGTGCGGGACGACACCTGGCCCGTGCCGCTGCTCGACGACATGGCGCGGCGGCTGGACGCGCGCAGGACCGTGATCGAGGGCGCCGAGCACTCGCCGAACACCGATCAGCCGCTGCGTACGGCAGCGGCCCTCAGCGCCTTCTGGGACGACTCCGGGCGCTGAGGGGGACCCGGAGGGCCGGGGAGCTCAGAACTGCGCCTGGAGGTGCTGCCAGAACCCGTCCCGCAGGGCCCGCCGCAGGATCGCGTGCCCCCGCAGCGAGCGTTGCAGCAGCTTCTCCGCCTCGATCAGCAGGTCCTGGTCGACGGGGCCAGGCAGATACGGATGGCCGGGCAGCAGTTCGGCCATCGCCACCCGCCCGCGCCCGACCAGCCAGGTCGCGGCGATCTGCGCGCCGATGAAGCGCACCTGTTCGCGCGAGGGCGGCGGCTCGCCCTCGTTCTCGTACGTGGTGACCGCCCGCCGTGTCACATAGGGCTGCCAGAATTCGAGGTCGAAGGTGCGCTGGCTGTCGACCTCCCACAGAAGAGGCTCGGCCTGGTTGCGCCCCTCGCCGGCCTCGATGCCCCAGAGATGGACGCGCGCGCCGTATCCCTGCGCGGCCTCCACGGCCGACACCAGGTCCTCGTCACCGCCCACGAGTGCGGCGTCGCTGATGGCGCGGTGTCTGGCGAGCGATTCGAGATCCGTGCGGATCAGGGAGTCGACGCCCTTCTGCTGGTTGTTGGCGTTGAGATTGCCGAGGCGGACCTTGACGTCGGGCAGCTCGGCGATGGCCTGCTGCTCGGGCGTGTGGATACGGCGCCGCGCGCCGTCGTACCAGTAGACCCGGAGCAGTCTGCTGTCGGCGAAGATCGTGCGCGCCTTGTCGATGAACGCCTCGATGAGCCCCTCGGCGTCGAGATCGAAGGACCGCCGGTCCTCGGTCCCCGCGACCAGTAATCCGGCCGCAGCGTGGACGTAACCCGCGTCGACGAAGATGGCGTGGGTGGACGGTGTCTTCGAGACCTCGGCGAGCATCCGCTGGAGCAGTTCGTTGGTGCGCTCCAGGCGGGCGCCGACCTCGGCGATGTCGGGGTTGATCTCTGCCTCGCTCATACGAGGACCATTGTCCGTGGACACCTCTGTACTCGCCAGTAATTAGCCATCTGAAAAATTTCTTTAGTGTAGGGAATGTTTGCAGAGGGCAAGGCGTTGTCGCCTGATGTAATCAACGATGGGCTATCCGTCACACACAGTTCTCCTACGGAGGATCAGACGAAGGGAGAAGCGGTATGCGCTTCGAGATCATGCGACTGAACGATGCTGACGGCACCGCCGTCGACAGCACCGTCGTGGACGCCGCCTCCGTCAATCAGATCGTGCAGCAGGCCGCCTCCACAGGGCAGCGCCTCTACATCCGCCCGGCCGAAACCCCGGCCTCGTAAATTCTCGGATCCCTCCGGATCCACTGATCGGCTCATGTCGAGACGCCCCCGTACGGACATCCGTACGGGGGCGCTTTGGTCTCACGCGGCCTGCACGACCTGCGTGACGCCGTTGATGATCTGCTGCACGGCGATGGCCGAGAGCATCATTCCGGCGAGCCTGGTCACCAGCACCACACCGCCGTCCTTGATGACCCGGATGATCATCAGCGAGTAGCGCATCGTGAGCCAGAGCACGGCGTGCATCGCCACGATCGCCACCCACACCGAGATCTGCGCCGCCGCCCCGTCGGCGTGCTGGACGGCGAGGATGACGGAGACGATCGCGCCGGGGCCGGCCAGGAGCGGCATGCCGAGCGGTACGAGGGCGACGTTGACGTCCTTCGTCTGCTTGGGCTCGTCGTTCTTGCCGGTGAGCAGATCGAGCGCGATGAGCAGCAGGAGCAGTCCGCCGGCGATCATCAGCGCGGGGACGGAGACATGCAGATAGTCCAGGATCTGCTGGCCGAGGATGCCGAAGACGGTGATCACGCCGAAGGCGACGGCCACCGCCTGCCAGGCCATCCGGCGCTGGACCTTGGCGGGGCGCCCGGAGGTGAGGCCGAGGAAGATCGGGGTGATCCCGGGCGGGTCCATGATCACGAACAGGGTCAGGAAGAGGGAGCCGAAGACGGCGGCGTCGAACACGGTGTGGCCTTGCGGGAGATGGGCGGGCGGGACTCGGGGCGCGGTACGCGACCGGGCACCGGCGTCGGCCGGGCACGGCGTCGTACGCGGCTCCGCACGGCGCGGCACGGGGCGCGCGCACGACGGGCACGTGGTGCGGGTCAGCAGCTACGCGGGTCAGGAGCTACGCGGGTCCGCCCGTGCCGGGCACCGGAAAGGCGCCCGACGCGCGCCGGACGATCTCGCCGTAGATCTCCGGGTCGGTGCTGTACTCCCCGAGCCGGACGGTCTTCCGGGTCCCGTGGTAGTCGCTGGAGCCGGTCGTGAGCAGCCCCAGCTCGGCGGCGATTCCGCGCAGCCGGGCGCGCGTGGGCTCGTCGTGGTTCATGTGGTCGACCTCGATGCCGTCGAGGCCCGCCTCGGCCAGCCGTACCAGCGCCGCTTCGGCGACGACCGCGCCCCGGGTCACGGCCAGCGGATGCGCGACGACGGTGACACCGCCGGCGGCCTTGACCAGCCGGACCGCCTCGAAGGGGTCCAGCTCGTGGCGGGGCACGTGCACCCGGCCGTGGTCGGAGAGCCACTGGGAGGTGAACGCCTCGTCGACCGAGCCCACGACGCCCAGTTCGACGAGGGCCGACGCGACGTGCGGGCGGCCGATCGAGCCGTCTCCGGCGATCCGGGCGACCTGTTCCCAGGTGATGGGCACGCCGAGTTCCCGGAGCTTGGCCACCATCGCCTTCGCGCGCGGCACCCGGTCGTCGCGCACCAGCTCGCGCTCGCGCAGCAGTCGGGGCTCGTCGGCGTCGAAGAGGTACGCCAGCATGTGCAGGCTCACACCGTCGGCGCGGCAGGAGAGCTCGGCGCCGGTGACGAGGGTGAGGCCGGTGTCGAGCTCGGCGAGGGCCTTGAGCGCCTCGGCATGGCCCCGGGTCGTGTCGTGGTCGGTGAGCGCGACGACGTCCAGGCCGGCGGCCACGGCGTTACGTACGAGCTCGGCCGGGGTGTCCGTACCGTCCGACGCCGTGGAGTGGGTGTGCAGGTCGATGCGCACGACGTGTACTCCAGGGGTTCGGAAGGGCAGGGGACGCTCCAGGATAACGGGCGTTCGAAGGCGTCCCGAACGTTCGAACCCGCGCGCGGTCCGGTCCGGCCGGCCCGCGGTCAGCTCAGCAGACGCGGGGAGAGCGCCCCGCACGGCAGCAGATCCACCTCGGCGCCGGCGTCCCGCAGATCGGTGAGGACCAGCTCGTCGTACATCAGCAGCCCCGTCTGCTCCGGCCAGACGATCGCCCAGAGCCAGAGTCCGAGGGCCTCACCGGCGAAGACCGCGCGGTCGGGCGGTGCGTCGGCCACGTGCCAGAGCGGGGTGGGGCGGCCGGCGGCCAGCAGTTTGGCGTGCGGGGGCCTGTCGGCGCGGATGTGCGGGCCGGGGTCGGGGCCGTCGATCCCGGCGTAGCGCGCCCCGAGTCCGACGCCGAGCTCCTCGGCGACCAGCAGCAGTTCTCCCGGGCCGCCGAGCGGGCCGGGGCCCGAGCACGCGACGGCGGTGGCCCGGCCGCCGCTGCGGTCGTCGCCCGCGTAGGCGACGCCGGTGTAGAGCCAGCCGACGGGGAGCGGCCAGGGCATCCAGACGGGGACGCGGGCGCGGTTCACCACGACCCCGAGGGCTTCGACGCTGGGCGGTATGACCGGCTGCAACGGATGGACGGTGCCATGGATGTCGCACTGCCAGGAGTCGGCGAAGAGACCGGGCGCCCTGACCCGGCCACCGCACTTCGGGCAACCTGGTTCGCCCCTCATAGCGCCCAACGGTCCTCCCCGGCCGACGCCCCGTCAAGGACGATCACCCCTCCGGCACAGAACGGCGGCAAATACCGGCGGCCTGTACGAGAGGGGGTCTCCTCACGGCGGCGTACGGCGTTCAGAGGCGTGCGTACGGCGCCGGCGCGGCACGGTACGACGCCGGTGGCCGCGGCCTCAGTCCAGCGCCACCGAGCCGCGCAGCGGGTCGCGCAGATCCGTCCCGTGCGCCAGCCACCGCTCCTGGAGCGCCTGCGCGCCCTTCGCCCGCTTCCACGCGGCCTCGTTGGCCGTCATCGGGAGCAGCGGCAGGAACCGTACGGGATCCAGCGGAGCCGCCAGCTCCAGATCGGGGACCAGCCCGCCGGACTCCGCGACGAGCACGGAGCTGAACGGCGCGCCGGGCCACAGGGGTTCGCCGACCTCCAGCGAGGCACCGGCGGTCACCACCAACCCCTCGACCTGGGGCGACGCGGCCAGTACGGCGAGGGGGCGCAGCACCTTGTCGGTGTCGGCGAGCCCGGCCCGTACCGACAGGATCAGCTCGGCGCGCGGCCCCCGGGCCGGGTCGGGGACGACGACCGTGGGGTCGGCCATCGGCCGCGCGGACATCCCGAGCGTGGCGTACCGCACAACGGCGCCGCCGGAGCCGACGCCTCCGGAGCCGGCGGAGTCACCTTCGCTCTCCCGGTCCCCCGGGTCGAGAAACCGCAGGACCTCGACCCGGTCCGTGCCCACGAACGTCATCGCCGCGCGCGCGTCGGGCTCGCCCAGCGCCGTACGCAGCTGTGCCTCGACCAGAGAGAGAACTTCTGCCATCCGGCGAGCATAGAACGCCGTCTTAACGGGCAAGAGACCAAATTGGCCTCGATCGGCTGCTAGTCTGGGCCGCCGGTCGGGACAGCGCGCGGAACGCGTCGCCTTCCAGTCCCGACATACGTCGTCCCCTACGGGGGACCGGCCGGAGGAGGTGGGGCTGCGGTGGATCGAAGTCACCCGGCCAGTACCAGCCGCTCTTCCTCGCGCTGTACCGCCTCTCTCGTCTGAGGCCCTGCCCCGTACAGGCCCGCGGCTTGTCGCACGACGGAAGAGCATCGCACCAGCTCTGTTTTGCCTGTCTGTAGCGAATGCCGTCACCGCGTCCTCGCGGTGCCGCCCGCTTTGCGGACGTACGCGCGCCGCGTCGTTCTCACGCCGTCTCGGTCCCGATTCGGTACGTACGCGCCTCACGTCCCCGTTCCGGGCTGCGCCACGCCCCGCCGACGGCCTCTCCGGGAGGAGCCAGCCATGTCGATGATCCGTGACCTGCGTGCGGCGGTCCGTCCGTCACTGCGCAAGAGCAGCACCCCTTACAGCACGTACGACTCCACGCGCGACCCCTCGGCCTCCAGCGCCGTCGTCGACTGCGCCGTCTACCGCGGCGGCCGGCGGGTGAAGGACGAGCCGTGCCTCACCCCGCACGAGGCGATGCTGGAGGTGCGACGGGGCGGCGGGTTCGCCTGGATCGGCCTCCACGAGCCGACCGAGGAGGAATTCGCGGGTATCGCGGCCGAGTTCGGGCTGCACCCGCTCGCCGTCGAGGACGCCGTGCACGCCCACCAGCGGCCCAAGCTGGAGCGGTACGACGACACCCTCTTCGCCGTCTTCAAGACCATCCACTACGTGGAGCACGCCGAGCTCACGGCGACCAGCGAGGTCGTGGAGACCGGCGAGGTCATGTGCTTCACCGGCCGGGACTTCGTCATCACCGTGCGGCACGGCGGCAAGGGCTCGCTGCGCGCGCTGCGCCACCGGATGGAGGAGGACAGCGAGCTCCTGGCCAAGGGGCCTTCGTCCGTCCTGCACGCCATCGCCGACCATGTCGTGGACGGCTACATCGCGGTGGCCGCGGCCGTACAGGACGACATCGACGAGGTCGAGATCGATGTGTTCTCGGCGCCCGCGAAGGGCAGCCCGCGCGGCTCGGACGCGGGGCGGATCTATCAGCTGAAGCGTGAGGTGCTGGAGTTCAAGCGGGCCGTAGCACCGCTGCTGCGGCCGATGCAGCTGCTGAGCGAGCGTCCGATGCGGCTGGTCGAGCCCGACGTACAGAAGTACTTCCGGGACGTCGCGGACCATCTGGCCAGGGTGCACGAGGAGGTCGTCGGCTTCGACGAGCTGCTGAACTCGATCCTCCAGGCCAATCTGGCGCAGGCGACCGTCGCGCAGAACGAGGACATGCGCAAGATCACGTCCTGGGCGGCGATCATCGCCGTACCGACGGCCGTGTGCGGCGTCTACGGCATGAACTTCGAGCACATGCCCGAGCTTCAGTGGAAGTACGGCTACCCGATGGTGCTGGGCGGCATCGCCGTCGTCTGTCTCACCATCCACCGGATGCTCAAGCGCAACGGGTGGCTGTAGGAGGCCGTAGGAGGCCCGACACAGGCCCGCCGGACAGGGCCTAGGCTGCCGGGCATGACAGAAACCGTGCCCGGCTCCCCGCTCCTCGGCAAAGCGCTCGTCGAGGAGGCCACCAAGAAGTCCGGCCTCATCTGGGTGCGGGCGGGCGGTCCCGCCCGTGCCCTGTGGCATGTCTGGCTGGACGGCGCCGCGCTGGTCGTCGGGGACGGCGACGGCGAGCAGCCGCTGCCGGGGCTGGTGGACGGCTCCACCGCCGAGGTGACCGTACGGAGCAAGGACAAGGGCGGGCGGCTCGTGGCCTGGACCGCTTCCGTGACCGAACTCGCTCCTCGTACGGAGGCGTGGGAGACGGCTGTCGCCGAGCTGAAAGGCAAGCGGCTGAACGCGCCGGACTTCGACGAGATGACCGACCGGTGGGCGCGCGAGTCGCGTGTGCTGCGTCTGGAGCCGCGCGACGCGATCACCGACCTGCCGCACGGCTCGCAGGCGGCGGCGCCGCTGCCGACACCGGCGACGACGCGCCGGCCGGCCCCGGCGGCCGTGCCGCGCCTGCTGTTCAAGCGCGGGAAGAAAAAGGGCTGAGCCCGTACGGGCGGGTTCAGCTGCTCGGCAGCGTGGTGCCGTAGTCCACCGTCTCGCCCTTCGCGGGCGCCTTCAGCGGGAAGTCCTTGCCCCAGTCGCTGAGCGTGAGCGTTCCCGCGCCGCCCGCGCGGGCCAGTTGCAGCGGGTACGGCGTGCCTTCCAGGGAGACGTTCAGCGAACCGCCCGCGCCTTCGTCGCCGTTGACCTCGATGGTGCGTACGCCGCCGATCTGGGGGCGGTCGCCCTTGCCGAGCTTGCCGTGCAGTCCCAGCAGCCCGTCGAGCAGCACGCCCTTGTCGGTGAAGCCGCGCAGCTGGTCGTAGGACGGATCGTCCTCGGGGACCTTCACGTACTTGTCGTCGAGCTTGTCCGCCGCCTCGGCGTCGGCCTTGCTGGGCGGGTCCCCCTCGCCCTCACCGCCCTTGCCGTCCGGGTGGGTCCAGAACTCGGCGTCCGCCTTCAGGAACAGCTCGTCCCCGACCCGCAGCAGCTCGAACGTGCCCAGGGCCTCGGAGCTGACCGACCCGGTCCCGCCGGCCTCCTTGAGCGACATGTTGAGCTTGTAGGTCTGCCCGTCGGTGACGACCGTGCCCGCAAGGCGCACGGCGTCCGCGCTCTCGGCCGCCGTCTTCGCCTTCTTCTCGATCCCGGCGGGCGACAGTTTGCCGACGCCGTTGGTGCCCGCGTCCGGATCCTCGTCGCCGCCGCACGCCGTGAGCGCGAGGCTCATCCCGACACAGAGAGCCACGGGAAACGCGGCCCGGCCAAGACGGGCAAGGGACCGGGAAAGGGTCACGAACGCACTGCCTCTCATGCACGGCGGGGGACGGCAGACCGCAGCGTACCCGTGCCGCGCGGGCCCATCGACAACGAGCCCCGGCGACGGATCGCCCGTACCGTACGGACGGATCCGCCAGGGCGGCACGGAGCGGGACGGGCTAGCCTGAACCCGTTGTCGCGGTCCATACGGGGACAGTCACGGGCAAGGCCACCGGCACGGCAGGGGCGGTCGCGGGCAGGGAGGAGCGCATCATGGCGTCGGGCGCTTCCCGGGTGTTCGTCTCGCACCTCGCCGGGGTGCCGGTCTTCGATCCCAACGGCGATCAGGTGGGGCGCGTGCGCGACCTAGTGGCGATGCTGCGGGTCGGCGGCCGGCCGCCGCGCGTGCTCGGCATGGTCGTCGAAGTCCTCAGCAGGCGGCGGATCTTCCTGCCGATGACCCGCATCACGGGCGTCGCGTCGGGCCAGGTGATCACGACGGGCGTGGTCAACATGCGGCGCTTCGAGCAGCGCCCCACGGAGCGGCTGGTCCTGGGCGAGCTGCTCGACCGCCGCGTGCAGCTCGTGGAGAGCGGCGAGCAGGTGACCGTCCTCGATGTCGCCGTCCAGCAGCTGCCCGCCCGCCGCGAGTGGGAGATCGGGAAGGTCTTCGTCCGGCACGGCAAGAGCGGCGCCCTGCGGCGGCGCGGCGAGACGCTGACCCTCGACTGGTCGGCGGTCACCGGCTTCACGCTGGAGGAGGACGGCCAGGGCGCGGAGAATCTCGTCGCGACCTTCGAGCGGCTGCGCCCCGCCGACCTGGCCAATGTGCTGCACCATCTGTCGCCCAAGCGCCGCGCCGAGGTGGCCGCCGCCCTCGACGACGACCGGCTCGCCGATGTCCTGGAGGAGCTGCCGGAGGACGACCAGGTGGAGATCCTGGGCAAGCTGAAGGACGACCGGGCCGCGGACGTCCTGGAGGCGATGGACCCGGACGACGCGGCGGACCTGCTCTCCGAGCTGCCCGAGGAGGACAAGGAGCGGCTGCTGGCGCTGATGCGGCCGGGCGACGCCGCCGACGTACGGCGGCTGCTGGCGTACGAGGAGCGGACGGCGGGCGGCCTGATGACGACCGAGCCGATCGTGCTGCGGCCGGACGCGACGGTCGCCGACGCGCTGGCCCGGGTGCGCCGGCAGAATCTCTCACCCGCGCTGGCCGCCCAGGTCTATGTGTGCCGGGCGCCGGACGAGACACCGACGGGCAAGTATCTGGGCACGGTCCACTTCCAACGGTTGCTGCGCGAACCGCCGTTCATGCTCGTCGGCTCGATCGTGGAGAGCGATCTGCCGCCGCTGGCCCCGGACACGCCCCTGCCCGAGGTCACCGGCTATCTCGCCGCGTACAACATGGTCGCCGCGCCGGTCGTGGACGAGAGCGGGTCGCTGCTCGGCGCCGTGACCGTCGACGACGTCCTGGACCATCTGCTGCCGGACGACTGGCGGGAGACCGGGTTCAACGGCGCGGAGGAGGCCACGAGTGGCCACTGAGCGCCCGGAGGGTCAGTCGCCGAGGGAACGGGCCGAACGGGCCGCCGCGGTCTCGGGTGCGAGCGCACCGCCGCGCGGGCCGCGCGGACGGCTCGACCAGCCGCGTACGCCGAGGCGCAGGTTCCTGCCCGAGTACGACCCCGAGGCCTTCGCCCGGTTCTCGGAACGGATCGCGCGCTTCCTGGGGACGGGCCGTTTCATCGTCTGGATGACGCTGATCATCATCCTCTGGGTGCTGTGGAACGTCTTCGCGCCGAAGGAACTGCGCTGGGACGAGTACCCGTTCATCTTCCTGACCCTGATGCTGTCCCTCCAGGCCTCGTACGCGGCCCCGCTGATCCTGCTGGCACAGAACCGCCAGGACGACCGGGACCGGGTCACCCAGGAGCAGGAGCGCAAGCAGAACGAGCGGTCCATCGCCGACACCGAGTACCTGACCCGCGAGATCGCCTCGCTGCGGATGGGGCTCGGTGAGGTCGCCACCCGCGACTGGATCCGCTCGGAGCTCCAGGACCTCGTACGGGACCTGGCCGAGCAGCAGGTGCTGCTGCCCGCGGACCGGACGCGCGGACGTGACGAACCAGACCACCCGGAGCGCTGACGCGCTTTCCTGGGCGTGCGCGCCGCGCCGTACCATCTCCCTATGGCTACCGACACGCACGGGACCGTCGCTCCCGCGGAGGACGCGGTGCGCGCAGCACTGGCGACGGTGAACGACCCCGAGATCCACCGGCCGATCACCGACCTCGGCATGGTGAAATCGGTCGATATCGGGGCGGACGGCGCGGTGGCTGTCACGGTCTATCTCACGGTGTCCGGCTGTCCCATGCGCGAGACGATCACCACGAACGTGACGGAGGCGGTCGCCTCGGTCGCCGGCGTCACCCGGGTCGACGTCACGCTGGACGTGATGAGCGACGAGCAGCGCAAGGAGCTCGCGACGTCGCTGCGCGGCGGTACGGCCGAGCGTGAGGTGCCCTTCGCCAAGCCCGGCTCGCTGACCCGCGTGTACGCGGTGGCCTCCGGCAAGGGCGGCGTCGGCAAGTCGTCGGTGACGGTCAACCTGGCGGCGGCGATGGCCGCCGACGGTCTGAAGGTCGGCGTCGTGGACGCGGACATCTACGGGCACAGCGTGCCGCGCATGCTGGGGGCCGACGGCAAGCCCACCCAGGTCGAGAACATGATCATGCCGCCGTCGGCGCACGGCGTGAAGGTCATCTCGATCGGCATGTTCACCCCGGGCAACTCGCCGGTGGTGTGGCGCGGACCGATGCTGCACCGGGCACTCCAGCAGTTCCTCGCCGATGTGTTCTGGGGCGATCTGGACGTGCTGCTGCTGGACCTGCCGCCGGGGACGGGCGACATCGCGATCTCGGTGGCGCAGCTCGTGCCGAACGCCGAGATCCTGGTGGTCACCACCCCGCAGCAGGCCGCCGCCGAGGTCGCCGAGCGGGCCGGCTCCATCGCGGTGCAGACCCATCAGAAGATCGTCGGCGTGGTCGAGAACATGTCGGGCCTGCCCTGCCCGCACTGCGACGAGATCGTCGACGTCTTCGGGACGGGCGGCGGCCAGCGGGTCGCCGAGGGGCTGACGAAGACCACGGGCGCCTCGGTGCCGGTGCTCGGCTCGATCCCGATCGACGTACGGCTGCGGGAGGGCGGCGACGAGGGCAAGCCGGTCGTGCTCTCCGACCCCGGCTCCCCCGCGGGTGCGGCGCTGCGTTCGATCGCTGGCAAGCTGGGCGGGCGGCAGCGCGGTCTGGCGGGCATGACGCTGGGGCTGACGCCGCGCAACAAGTTCTGAGTCTCTGACAGCCACCCGTGTGTAAGGGGCGCCCGCCAATGGCGGGCGCCCCTCACACATGAGACCGCGCGGCTACGCGGAGACGTACGTGTTGATGTCCCCGATCACCGAGAAGCCGAGGCCGTACGCGCTCATGCCGCGCCCGTAGGCACCGATGTGCACCCCGTTCCCGGCCGCCTCTCCGGGGCCCGTCGAGCCCGCGAGCACCCAGCCGAATTCGGATTCGCGGTAGTGGAACGGTGTCGGCACCCCGTCCACGGGGAGCGAGAGTACCGACCAGGCGGAGCCGTTCAGATCGTCGGCCAGCGCGAAGGCCGTCTCGGTCTGCTGGTCCAGCCAGTCGTCCCGCAGCGAATGGTCGAGCTGTACGGGCCACGCCGACAGCAGCAGCGCCGAACCGGCCAGCCAGGCCGCCGAGGACACCGTCGTGGCGTCGAGGACGCCCGTGCCGTCGCCGCTGTGGCGTACGGGGCTCGCGGCGACCGTGATGACCGCGGCGAAGCGCTCCTTCTCCGCGCCCGGCGCCTCCGGTCTTATCGACGGCTCGTCACCATGTCCCGTGGAACCGTGCTGGACGGTGCCGTCCGCCGCCCTGCCCACCTGCATCAGCCATCGGGGGCCGGTGAACGCGTCGTCCAGTCCGTACCAGGGGAAGTTCGCCCGCAGATAGCCCTCGACCGTACGCCGGGCTCCCGACACTCCATCCGCCGTGCCGGCCGGGCCATGGGCCCCTACCCGACTTGTCGTCTCCATCTGTCCGGACCGCCTCCTCTATCTCGGAGTCCGGAGCGGCCCGCCCTCACGGACGTCTCACCACCGGACAGATGGAGGATAGCCACCCGTTACCGACTGGCCGGGCAGGGTGGGGCTCAGGTGGCGTCTGCGTCGAAAGGCGGACGATCGGCCTGCTGGGGCTTCTCGGGCTTCTTGAGCAGGTCAGCGGTGCCGGAGGGGCTTTTCGACAGGCTGGGCGCCGGGGTGTCGTTTGCGCCGGTCGAGTCATCCCTGCCATGGACCGAGTCGGCGACCTCGTTGATTTCCTTCTTGAGGTTGAAGCTGCTGCGGATCTCCTTCAGCCCGAGATCGTCCTCATGCTCCGACAGCTGCTTCCGGACGAACTTCTTCGGGTTGAGGTCCTCGAAATCGAAGTCCTTGAACTCCGGTCCCAGCTCGGAACGGATGTCCTCCTTGGCGTTGTCGGAGAACTCGCGCACCTTCCTGATGAAACGGGAGACGTCCTGGATGACCTTGGGCAGCTTGTCCGGGCCGAAGACGAGCACGGCGAGAATCACGAGCGTCACCAGCTCAAGCGCGCCTATGTCATTGAACACCTAGCTGCTCCTTGTGTTCTCCGTGCCCGCGGGCGAGACCTCGTCGGCCTGGCCTGTGGTGGGTCGAGGCTCGGGCCGCTCCACGGTACCCGGCGAACCTGGCCGGACGGTACCTTCATTCGGCACTCACCTGCCTTCCGCGCTGCCGAGCACCAGAGTCATGGTCTGCTCTTTACCTCCGCGCGTCAGTGTGAGCTCCAGTTCGTCACCTGGGCGGTGCGAGCGGACCTTCACGATCAGCTCCTCGCCGCTGTGCACGCGCTGGCCGTCCACCTCGGTGATGACGTCGCCGGTCCTGATGCCCGCCTTCGCCGCCGGGCCGCCTTCCTCCACCGCGGGCCCGCCACCGGCGCCCTTCGCACCGACCTTGGCGCCGTCGCCCGTGTACTCCATGTCGAGCGTGACACCGATCACAGGGTGCGACGCCTTGCCGGTGTTGATCAGCTCCTCGGCGACGCGCTTGCCCTGGTTGATCGGTATCGCGAAGCCGAGCCCGATGGAACCGGCCTGCGCGCCGTCCGGCGTACCGCCGCCGTCGGCGCCGCGGATCGCGCTGTTGATGCCGATGACCTGGGCCTTCGAATTCACCAGCGGGCCGCCGGAGTTGCCCGGGTTGATCGGTGCGTCGGTCTGGAGGGCGTCGACGTAACTGATGTCGCTGCCGTCGCCGTTCTCGCCGCCGGCGGTGATCGGGCGTTCCTTGGCGCTGATGATGCCCGCCGTGACGGTGTTCTGGAGGTCGAAGGGCGCGCCGATGGCCACCACCGGGTCGCCGACCTGGACGTTGTCGGAGTTGCCGAGCGGCAGCGGCTTGAGTCCGGAGACGCCGGTGACCTTCACCACGGCGAGGTCGTAGCCGCTGTCCTTGCCGACGAGCTTCGCCTTGGCGGTCTCGCCGCCGCTGAAGGTGATCGAGATGTCGCCGTTCTCGCCGGCGGGGTCGACCACATGGTTGTTGGTCAGGATGTGGCCGGAACGGTCCAGTACGAAGCCGGTGCCGGTGCCCTGCTCGCCGCCTCCGCTGACATGGAGGGTGACGACGCTCGGCAGGGCGCTGGAGGCGATCCCGGCGACGCTGTCGGCCGGACGGCCGCCGCTGTCGTTGCCCGCCTGGGGCAGTTCGACGCTGGTGAGGCCGCCGTTGCGCTCGATGTAGGCGCCGACTCCACCGCCGATGACGGCGGCGCAGAGCGCGAGTGCCAGGGCGCCGACGAGGCCGATGCCGCGGCGCTTCCTCCGCGGCTCGCCCGGGTCGGGGTGGGACAGGGCCTGCTGCCCGGGGGCGCCCCAGGGGTCGTACTGGAGCCACTGGTTGGGCTGAGGGTGCGGGCCCTGGGGCGGGGGCAGGTGACCCTGGCCCTGGTGGCCCTGCATCGGATGCTGGGCGCTCTGGGGCGGGACGCCGTACCCGGAGGCCGGCTGGGGCTGGGGTGCGCCGGGGGCGGCCGTGGCGGTCTGCCCGGTGTAGTGCTGCGGCGGGATGGGGGTGCCTCCCGCCGGGGTGGGCACCGGTCGCTGCACGGGAGGCGCGGGCGCCCAGGGGCCGGGGCCGCCGTAGGGCGGTGTGCTGTAGGGGTCGGGCTCGTGCAGCGGCTGCGGGCGGCCCTGCGTGCCCGCTCCCGCCGTGGCGCTCACCGCCGAAGGGGTGCGCTCGGGCGGGGCGAGGAGATGGTCCTCCGGATCCGGATCCGCGTCGAAGGACCGCTCCGGGCCGGCCGCTCGCTCGGGGACGCCGTCGGCGGGTCCGGTGACCGGCGCCCGGTCGGGACCCTGGGGGGTTTCATCGGTGACCGGCGACAGTTCCGTCGTCTCCTCAGTGATCCGGTGCTCCGGTACGTCGGAGTCCCGCGGTATCGCGCGCCCCGTAGCCGGGCGGCTCCACCACTTCGCCTTGGGTCCGGTGGCCTTGCCGTCGTCCATGCTCTCCCCGCACCTGCCTCGTCCGTGCCCCGATCAGGCACCCGTGCAGGGATTCAACCAGGTTTACGAATGTTCGCGCAGGGACCCTGTCACCGACGCTGCGAAAGCGGCAGGCCGGGCTGTGTGGGTGCGGCGAGGTGGGTGGGGTCGGGTGTGGCGGTGGGGGTGGTCGTTCCGGGATTGGCGGCCATCTGGAACGCCGTGCCCGTAGGACGTATCAAAGGCGCACCTGGGTAGTGGATGAGAACCGCCGACTGGAACGGGTGGGGGGTGAGCGGTGCCTGCATCGTGCCGGGAGCGAGCACCGGCGCGCTGTCGACGGACTGCGGAAGGATGGCACCCCGCTCGCCGCCCTGCCTGCTCCGCGTCGCGCTGCCGGGCGGTGTGGTGGCCCTGGTCAACGGCGTGACGCTGTTGGGCGCACCGGCCCCGCGCGCGGCGGTGTCGGCCGTGGCACCCATGGGCAGCGCGCCGCCCAGGGCCATCGCGGCGAAGGACACCGCGCTCGCGGCGGCGAAGGCGAACCTCCGGCCGCGCCAGGGTGAGCGCTCGGCCTCGACACGTCCGACCTCGTGGATCCTGAAGCCGGCACCGGAGCTGGAGCCGCCGCGCAGTGGTGACCCGTGGGGCCCGGCCGGGCGGTAGCCGAACGCGTCGCTCCGCACTCCGAAGACGCCGTTGCCGAACGCCGAACCGTCGAACGGACCCGGGGGCTCGTCCTCGTCCTTCTCGGTGGCTCCGCCGGGCAGCCCCTGGAGGCGGGCGAGAAATCCTTCGGACAGCGGCGGCGGCGCCGACTGCGCGAACGCGTTCTTCAGCCGGCGCTGGGCGTCGGCCTCCGCCTTGCATCTGGCGCAGGTCGCGAGGTGCGCCAGCACACGCTCCCTGGCGTCGTGACCGAGCTCCCCGTCCACCAGGGCGGCGAGCCGGTCCCCCAGGTGCTGCTCCGCGGGGGTCGGACCTGTGCCACTCACGCGAGTCCGCCCTCCCCGGCAACGCTCGCGAACGTGCGCTGCTCGGCCCGAGCCTCGGGGGAACGGTGCTGAAGGGCCTTGCGCAGATGCGAACGGCCACGGTGGATCCTGCTGCGCACCGTGCCGAGCTTCACACCGAGCGTGGCGGCGATTTCCTCGTACGACAGTCCCTCGATGTCGCACAGGACGACCGCGGCCCGGAATTCGGGAGCGAGGGTGTCCAGCGCCTGCTGCACGTCCGCGTCGAAGTGGGTGTCGTGGAAGACCTGCTGCGGCGAGGGCTCACGGCTGGGCAGGCGCTCCGCCGCGTCCTCACCGAGCGCGTCGAACCGGATCCGCTGCTTACGGCGGACCATGTCCAGGAAGAGGTTGGTGGTGATGCGGTGCAGCCAGCCCTCGAACGTGCCAGGGGTGTACGTCGACAGCGACCTGAAGACCCGGACGAAGACTTCCTGGGTCAGGTCCTCGGCGTCGTGCTGGTTGCCCGTGAGGCGGTAGGCAAGGCGGTACACGCGGGCGCTGTGCGTGCTGACGATCTCCTCCCAGCTGGGAGGCGTCCACGCCTGCGATTCCGCATCCGATGCGAAGGTCGCCGTAACTGCGGAGTCGGTCGAGCGAGAACGGTCAGCGAAGTTGGTCACGGATTTCGGCTCACCGGCCGACCTGAGAAAGCGCTTCAGCGCTCCTCCCCGATCCGCAGGCGCAGCCGCACCTCCCCTATCGACTCTGGTGGTGTCCAGCGGAGCACCTACCATAGCTACCTCGCCCGTTAGCTCCGGATAAGAATCTTTGCCTGAATTTGCGACCGGTTCCAGGTCTTGTTCCAGCTCTTCATCCATGCGTTCCCCCACCCCTTCTTAACGCCCGGTCCCATCAGCGGGTTCCCGCGTGCAGCGGATACAGTCACCGGTGCGCCAACTACGGGGACAGGAGAGGGTCATTACCGCCAACCGGCAGACAAGCTGGGCGTTCGCCGACGCTTTTGTCGCCGAGGACGAGGCACTGCGCTGGGCCCGCGACAGGGC
The DNA here is from genome assembly GCF_042714995.1 of Streptomyces sp. NPDC058665. Taxonomy (NCBI): domain Bacteria; kingdom Bacillati; phylum Actinomycetota; class Actinomycetes; order Kitasatosporales; family Streptomycetaceae; genus Streptomyces; species Streptomyces sp. NPDC058665. The sequence goes on along the minus strand of NZ_JBHXRX010000087.1, from coordinate 7,844 downwards.
CCGGGACATGGGGCTCCGCTCGGTGTCACCGGGCACGGGCGCCGCGCTTCGTCTGCTTGCCGCCACGGCGGGCGCCAAGGCGGTGGCGGAGATCGGCACGGGCACCGGTGTCTCCGGGATCTATCTCCTCAGCGGCATGCGGTCCGACGGCGTGCTGACCACGGTCGACACGGAGCCGGAGCGGCAGCAGTTCGCCCGCGAGGCGTTCCGCGCGGCCGGTTTCACCAACAATCGCGCGCGCTTCATTCCCGGCCGGGCCCGCGACGTACTCCCCCGGCTCGCCGACGGCGGGTACGACCTCGTCTTCTGCGACGGAGACCGGCTCGAATGCCTCGACTATCTGGCTGAATCGTTGCGCCTGCTTCGGCCCGGGGGCCTCGTCTGCTTCGAGGGCGTCTTCGCGGACGGCCGCACGGTCGATTCGGCGGCCCAGCCCCACGAGGTGCTGCGGCTGCGCGAGCTGCTGCGTACGGTGCGGGAGATGCAGGACGAGCTGCTGCCGTCGCTGCTGCCGGTGGGCGACGGGTTGCTCTGCGCCGTACGCCGCTGACCCGCCTTCCGTAGGAGGACACGAGGCGGGGAACGGCATAAAGCTGCCCCGGCACGGAGGTACGTCCGCGACGGGGCAGCACGAGAGTGCGCGTTCTGTCCGCGTCAGCCGACGACCTTCTTCAGAGCGTCACCCAGCGCATCCGCCTCGTCGGGGGTCAGCTCGACGACCAGCCGACCGCCGCCTTCGAGCGGAACGCGCATGACGATGCCCCGCCCCTCCTTGGTCACCTCGAGCGGGCCGTCGCCCGTCCGCGGCTTCATGGCCGCCATGCTCGTTCCCCTTCCTGAAACCAGCTCATCACCGCCGGCGGCCCCATGACAGGCGCTGTGTCACCGGCATCGAACACATTGCTTCCAGGCCATTATCCCGCATGGCGGGACCCGATGACCAACATCGGACGGCATCGCTTACGCAACGCGCTCTCTCAAAACGACTCAATTCGGCGATCCGCCTGCGATACTTCGCCGCTGTTCAGGGCTGCGCGGCCGTGGATTCTTTGACGCAGGTCACATGCCGACCTGCGGTGATCTCCGCCATGCTGGGGCCCGACAGGAGAGCTGGACGGGCAGTCAGAGTCGCGGAGGAGATTCGATCATGGCCGACACGGTGCTGTACGAGGTGGGCGACGGGCTTGCGACCGTCACGATCAACCGGCCCGAGGCCATGAACGCGCTGAACATCGCGGCCAAGGTCGCCCTGCGGGACGCGCTGCGTACCGCCGCGGACGACCCCGCCGTACGGGCCGTGCTCCTCACCGCCACCGGGCGGGCCTTCTGCGTGGGGCAGGACCTGAAGGAGCATGTCTCGCTCCTGGCGGCCGACGCGGCCGACGGCAGCGGCGGGACCATGCGGACCGTCGGCGAGCACTACAACCCCATCGTGCGGGCCCTGACCGAGATGCCGAAGCCGGTCGTGGCGGGGGTCAACGGGGTGGCGGCGGGGGCGGGGTTCGGCTTCGCGCTCGCCTGCGACTACCGCGTGGTGGCCGACACGGCCTCCTTCAACACCTCGTTCGCGGGGGTGGCACTGACGGCCGACTCCGGCGTGTCGTGGACGCTGCCCCGGCTGATCGGCGGGAGCAGGGCGGCGGACCTCCTGATGTTCCCGCGATCGGTCACGGCGGAGCGGGCGTACGAGCTGGGGATCGTCAACAAGCTGGTCCCCGCGGCAGACCTCGCCTCCGAGGCGGCGACGGTCGCGCGGACCCTCGCGGAGGGCCCCACGCTGGCGTACGCGGCGCTGAAGGAGTCCCTGGCGTACGGCGCCGGCCATTCGCTGGCCGAGACGCTGGAGAAGGAGGACGAACTCCAGAACCGGGCGGGCGCGTCGCAGGACCACGGCATCGCGGTCCATGCCTTCATCGCCAAGGCGAAGCCGCGCTACGTGGGCCGCTGACCCACCCCGGACTCCGGCGGGCCGGCGGGCGCTACGCGTCGGCGAGCTGCCGGCGGACCAGGCAGCCGGCCAGGTGGTCGTCGACCAGGCCGCAGGCCTGCATCAGCGCGTACGCGGTCGTGGGGCCCACGAAGCGGATGCCGCGCTTCTTGAGCGCCTTCGCCAGCGCCGTGGACTCGTCGCTGACCGGCGGGACGTCCCCGACCGTCTTCGGTACCGGGCGCGTCGCCGGGTCCGGGGCGTACGACCAGATGAGGCTGTCCAGTTCGCCGGCGGACCAGCCGGCCAGCTCGCGCGCGTTGGCGAGCGTGGCGTCGATCTTGGCGCGGTTGCGGATGATGCCCTCGTCGGTCAGCAGCCGTGCGGCGTCCGCGTCGGTGAAGGCGGCGACGGCCGGGATGTGGAAACCCGAGAAGGCCCGGCGGAAGCCCTCGCGGCGGCGCAGGATCGTGATCCAGGAGAGGCCGGACTGGAACGCCTCCAGGCACAGCCGCTCGAACAGCGCGTCGTCGCCGTGGACGGGGCGGCCCCACTCCTCGTCGTGGTACTTGACGTAGTCCTCGGTCGACAGGCCCCAGGGACAGCGCAGCTCGCCGTCCGGGCCCGCCACCGCTCCGCCGTCGGTCACCGCGGGTCCTCCTCGCCCGGGTTCTTGAAGAGGTCGGGCCCACCGACCGCCGCCGCCTGGGCGCCCGCGAGGGTGGACTCCAGCTCGGCGATCCGCGCGTCCCTCTCGGCCAGCTCGGCGCCGACCCTGGCGAGCACCTCGTCCACGTCCGCCATCCGGTAGCCCCGGAGGGCGACCGGCAGCCGCAGGGCCTCTATGTCTGCCCGGCCCACCGGGCGTGTCGTGGGCAGCGGGTCCACGAGGAGTTCGGGCGCGGTCTCGGGCAGCACCTCGCGGTCGCCGCCGCCGACCACCGCGAGGGTGACCGAGGCCACCACCACGACCATCGCGATGAGCAAGAACAGGAACACGTGCTTCTCCCCGGGGCAGGAAAACGTCCGGTGCCGATCGTGCCACGCGGGACCGACAGTTAGGGTCTGTCGGTTGGGTCAGGGCGGATCAGGGAGCGGAGTCCGGTGGCGTGGATCGCAAGGCGGAGTCGGGCGGTGACCAGGGGATGAGCGACGGCACCCTGCGGCTGGGACGGCGGGAGTTCGGCCCGTACGAGCCGGTGATCATGGCCATCGTCAACCGGACCCCGGACTCCTTCTACGACCAGGGCGCGACCTTCCGCGACCGGCCGGCGCTCGACCGGGTGGAGCGGGCGGTGTCCGAGGGCGCCGCGATCATCGACATCGGCGGGGTGAAGGCAGGGCCAGGCGACGAGGTGACGGCCGAGGAGGAGGCGCGCCGGACGGTCGGTTTCGTCGCCGAGGTACGCAGGCGCCACCCGGACGTGGTGATCAGCGTCGACACCTGGCGGCACGAGGTCGGCGAGGCCGTCTGCGAGGCGGGCGCCGATGTGCTCAACGACGCCTGGGGCGGTGTCGATCCGGCGCTCGCCGAGGTCGCGGCTCGCTACGGCGCGGGGCTGGTCTGCACGCACGCGGGCGGGGCCGAGCCCCGGACCCGGCCGCACCGGGTCGCGTACGACGACGTGGTCGATGACATTCTCCGGGTGACGCTCGGGCTGGCCGACCGGGCGGTGGAGCTGGGCGTCCGCAGGGACGCGATCATGATCGATCCGGGGCACGACTTCGGGAAGAGCACCCGGCATTCCCTGGAGGCGACCCGCAGGCTGGGCGAGATGACGGAGACCGGCTGGCCGGTGCTCGTGTCGCTGTCCAACAAGGACTTCGTCGGCGAGACCCTCGACAGACCGGTGAAGGAGCGGGTGATCGGGACGCTCGCGACGACCGCCGTCTCGGCCTGGCTCGGCGCGCGGATCTACCGCGTGCACGAGGTGGCCGAGACGAAGCAGGTGCTGGACATGGTGGCGTCGATCGCGGGCCACCGGCCCCCGGCAGTGGCCCGCCGGGGGCTGGCCTAGGCCGCGTCTTCGAAGTGCGGAGATCCGCCGGAGCCGGACAGGGGCCCGGCGCTACTTGCCGGTCTCCTTGGTCACCAGCGCCACCGCCTCGTCCACGTCGTCCGTGACGTGGAACAGCAGCAGGTCCTTCTCCGACGCCTTGCCCTGTGCCACGACGGTGTCCCGCAGCCAGTCGATGAGACCGGTCCAGTACCGCGTCCCGAAGAGGACGATGGGGAAGCGGGTCACCTTGCGGGTCTGGACCAGGGTGAGCGCCTCGAACAGCTCGTCCAGCGTGCCGAGGCCACCGGGCAGCACCACGAAGCCCTGCGCATACTTCACAAACATCGTTTTCCGGACAAAGAAGTAACGGAAGTTGACCCCGATGTCGACGTGCGGGTTGAGCCCCTGCTCGAAGGGCAGCTCGATACCGAGCCCGACGGAGATGCCCTTCGCCTCCCGCGCGCCCTTGTTCGCCGCCTCCATCGCGCCGGGGCCGCCGCCGGTGATCACCGCGAAACCGGCCTCGACCAGTGCCCGGCCGATCCGGACGCCCGACTCGTAGTCCGGCGAGTCGACGGGCGTGCGGGCCGAGCCGAAGACGCTGATGGCGCTGGGGAGTTCGGCGAGCGCGCCGAAGCCCTCCACGAACTCGGACTGGATGCGCATGACCCGCCAGGGATCGGTGTGCACCCACTCGGAGTCACCCTCGGTGTCCAGCAGCCGCTGGTCGGTGGTGCCCGGCTGCACCTGGTCCCGGCGACGCAGCACCGGCCCGAGACGCTGCGTGTCCGGCTTCCGTGCTTCCTCAGGACTGCCCATGGACTGCTCCCTCCGCTGCTGTGCCAGTTCCGGGCCAGCGTAGATCCATGGAGGTGACAACCGGCGAAATTCCGGCGGTCCGTCCGACTCCTCCGGCCGTACCGGCCGCCCACACCCCGCCGGACAGGACGGGTCCTACGCACTCAGCCACTCCCGCAGCCTGTTCTCGCAGTGTGTGATCCGCTCGACGGCCACGTGCTCGTCGCGCTTGTGGGCCAGCAGCGCGTCCCCGGGGCCGTAATTGACCGCGGGCACTCCCAGCGCGCCGAAACGCGAGACGTCCGTCCAGCCGAACTTGGGCTGCGCGGTGCCGCCCACGGCCGCCATGAACGCGGCCGCCGCGGGGTGCGAGAGACCGGGCAGGGCCGCGCCCGAGTGATCGTCCACGACGAACTCCCGGACCCCGCAGCCGGCGAACACCTCGCGCACGTGCGCCACCGCCTCGGCCTCGCCCCGGTCCGGCGCGTAGCGGTAGTTGACCACCACGGTGCACGCGTCGGGGATGACGTTGTTCGCCACGCCCCCCTCGATCGCGACGGCGTTCAGTCCCTCCCGGTACTCCAGTCCGTCGATCACCGGGCGGCGCGGTTCGTACGCGGCGAGGCGGGCCAGGATCGGCGCGGCGGCGTGGATGGCGTTGGACCCCATCCAGCTCCGCGCGGAGTGCGCCCGCTCGCCCTCCGTACGGAGGTGGACCCGCAGCGTCCCCTGGCAGCCGCCCTCGACCTGCGCGTCGGAGGGTTCGAGCAGGACGGCGAAGTCGGCCTCCAGGAGGTCGGGGCGGGCGGCGGCCACGTGCCCGAGGCCGTTGAGGTCGGCGGCGACCTCCTCGTTGTCGTAGAAGACGAAGGTGAGGTCGCGGTTGGGCGTGGGCACGGTCGCGGCGATGCGCAGCTGGACGGCGACGCCCGACTTCATGTCGGTGGTGCCGCAGCCCCACAGGACGCCGTTCCCGTCCAGCCTGGAGGGCACGTTGCCGGCGATCGGGACGGTGTCGATGTGCCCGGCGAGGATGACCCGCTCGGCCAGCCCGAGGTCCGTACGGGCCACGACGTTGTTGCCGAACCGCTCGACGGCGAGATGCGGCAGCGCGCGCAGCGCCTCCTCCACGGCGTCCGCGAGGGGCTTCTCGGCGCCGCTGACGGACGGGATGTCGACGAGCCGGCGGGTGAGCTCCGGGGCGTCCAGCGTGAGGTCCAGCGTGGGTCCAGGCTTCGTTTCGGGCATGGCCAGACCCTACGGCCTGGCCCGTGTCCTGCGGGGGCGGCAGGGGCCGGGACGGGCCCCGGGCGGTCCGGTCCAGGCCGACAGGCGGGGCCGGTACGGTGGGCGGCGTGTCCGAGACCGCATCCCCCTCCCGTCGCGGCCGGTTCCTGCGTATCGCGGCCGGGTTCACCGTGCTCCTCGCGCTGGCCGGCTACCTCGTGGTGCGCCTCGTCCCCGGCGACGGCGGCCCGCCGCGCTGCGTCGCGCGTGCCACCGACTCGTCCGACGGCGACGTCCCCACGTATGAGATGAGTCCGGAGCAGGCCGCGAACGCCGCCACGATCTCCGCCGTCGGCACCACGCGCGGCATGCCCGAGCGCGCCGTCACGATCGCCCTGGCGACCGCTCTCCAGGAGTCGGCGCTGCGCAACATCGACCACGGCGACCGGGACTCCGTCGGGCTCTTCCAGCAGCGCCCGTCGAAGGGCTGGGGCACGGTCGAGCAGATCCTCGACCCCGTGTACTCGGCCGGGAAGTTCTACGCGGGACTCGCCGAGGTCCCCGGCTACTCACGGCTTCCTCTTACGGAGGCGGCGCAGCGCGTCCAGCGCAGCGGTTTCCCGCAGGCGTACGCGAAGCACGAGCCGGACGCGACGCTGCTGTCCGCCGCGCTCACCGGCCGGGCCGCCGCGACGCTCACCTGCACGGGCGGGAGCGACGGCGAACCGGGCGATCCGGCGAAGGTACGGGCGGCTCTGACGCGCGCCTTCGGGCCCGAGGTCCTGCCGAAGGCCGGCTCCGGGGACGCGCCCGCGGACGGCGGCGGCGAGCGGGAGGGCCAGGCGGGCGGCGAGGCGGCGGGACAGCCCGACGCCAAGGGCCCGGCCGAGGTGGCCGTGCTGGTCGGCGGTTCGGACGAGGCCCGCGGCTGGGAACTCGCCCACTGGGCGGTGGCGCACTCAGCCGATCTGCGGATCGCCGAGGTCTCCGTAGGAGACCGGGTGTGGAGCGTGGAGAAGTCCGGTCAGGGCTGGCGCAAGACCGACGGTGAATCGGGTCCGGAGAAATCCGGTGGGAACGCGGTTCGAATGCGGATCGCGCAGTAGTACGGCCGGCTCACCCGAACGAAGTAGTCCCGGCGTATCGGGACGGCATTGCGCGGCGCGAATCGGCCATTCCGACGCCCGTCACCAAATCCCTTGCGACAAAGGAGAAGTGACGGTTCGCCAGATCTCCGCACCGAGGATCGTTTGACCGTTTTTATCCGTAACCGATAATGCGACGCATTACCAATTCTTTACCCTCGCGCACCGCAACCTCGGATGCCCTTCGAGGGGTTGTCACTGCGTCCGATCGCTGGACACGACAATTTCCTCTCCCGTCGAAGGAGCATCATGTCCCTCCCCCTGACCCGTCGGATCGCCCGTGCCGCGCTGCTTATCGCGGCGGGCGCAGCCCCCGTGGTCGGTGCGGCCGGCTCCGCCAGCGCAGTAGCCCTCCCGCAGGCCACCGACCTCGGTGGTGTTTCCCAGCTGGACGGCGCCGCGCTCGGTGACACGCTCGACAACGGCGCCCGGACGGCGACCGGGCTGGCGGGCGAGGCGGGCAGCGAGACGATCGCCGCGTCCGTCCCGGCGGCCGGCAAGACCCTCGGCGGCGTCGCCAAGTCCGCGACCCCCGTCGCCCAGCGTGCGGCCGGTGACGCGGCCGGCGGCGCCGGTCAGACCCTCGGTGACGCGGCGGCGTCCGTCACCGAGAACGGCCTGCCGACCGACTCCCTCGGAAACGGCCTGCCCACCGACAAGCTGCCCGTCAGCACCCTGCCGCTCGGCTGATCCGGGCCGGTCCGGCAGGCACGCGCACACGCGAAGGGGCTCGGGGAGTACGTACTC
>NZ_JBHXRX010000086.1:16138-30089 GCF_042714995.1 Streptomyces sp. NPDC058665 | reverse complement strand
GCCCGCAGGGTGGTTTCCTGTGGGCACTTCGGCAACGCGGCGAGGTGCCGTGCCAGGCGTTCCGGGCCCGCGAAGATCCACCGGACAGGACCTAAACGTCCAATTGGTCCGCGACCGCGCGCAGCAGGCCCGCGATGTTCGCGCCCTGGGCCTTGTCCGGATACCGGCCCCGTTCCAGCGTGGGGGTGATGCTTTCCAGAAGCGTCGTCAGGTCCTGGACGATCGAGGCCAGTTCGTCGGGCTTGCGGCGCTGGGCCGCCGCCACCGAGGGTGCCGGGTCGATGACGGTGACCGACAGGGCCTGGTCACCGCGCTGGCCTGCGACGACGCCGAACTCGACGCGCTGGCCCGGCTTCAGTGCGTCGACTCCGGCAGGGAGGACCGATGAGTGGACGAAGACGTCGCCGCCGTCGTCACGGGAGAGAAAGCCGAAGCCCTTCTCACGGTTGAACCACTTGACCTGGCCGGTAGGCACGTCTGTCCTCGTCCTCATATGTGTTGGGGGCGCTGGCGCGCACAGAAACGGCTCTGGATAGCACTACAGCGGGTCGGACGACCCGCCGTCCCCAAGGCTAATGGTCCAGGGGCTGGTGACAAGACGTCGCCGGTTGGTTCCTGTCCGCAGGGAACTACCCTGGTGGAGTGACTGCTACTCCTTCCTCACCCGCGCCGCGACCACCGGACCGAGCGGCCGGTCCCGGTGACCGGCTCGTGCGGATCGGCGCGATCGTCTTCATCGTCGGCGCGGTCGCCACTCTGGTGACCGTGGCCCCGCTGTTCCTCGGGACGGACCCGTTCCCGACCGTCGCCTACGCGCTCAGCATGCTGATGGGCGTCGGCTTCCTGATCGCGGGCGCCGGGCTGCTCCTGTCGATCGCCGCGCAGCGCCGTCAGGCGAGGTCCGCCACCGGGCCCTCGGAGGCGCCGGCCACGTAGGACCGCAGCCACCGCGGGAACGCCAGCAGGTCCGGCAGCACCACGTCCGCGCCCGCCGCCCGGAGTTCCGCCTCGTCGCAGGGGCCCGTCGGCACCGCGACCGAGAGCGCCCCCGCCGTGCGGGCGCCCCGTACGTCGCCGATGTGGTCACCGACGTACACCCTCGCGCCGTGCTCGCGCAGCGCCTCGCCCTTCGCCTCCGCCCACAGCCAGCCGATCACCTCGTCCGGCTCCACGCCGAGATGCGCGAGATGCAGCTTCGCGTTCGGCTCGTGCTTCGCCGTCACGACGATCGCCCGCCCGCCGAGCGCCTGGACGGCGGCGACGGCCTCGCGGGCGCCGAGCATCAGGGGCGTCGGCTTGATCGCGTGTGTGGGATAGATCTCCCTGTACCGGTCACCCATCTCCGCAATGCGGTCGGCCGGGAACCAGTGCGCCAACTCCTCGTCGAGCGGCGGACCGAGCCTGGTCACGGCCAGGTCCGCGTCGATCGGGACACCGGTCTCGGCGGAAAGTGCCAGGTAGGCGGCGCGGATACCCGGCCGGGAGTCGATGAGCGTCATGTCGAGGTCGAAACCGACCGTCAGCGGAGTCGGGGCCGGAGTCGAAGTCATACAAGCATTGTGCATGGACCCCTCGGCCGCTCCGTGGCTTGATCCGGTGCATAGACTTAGCCAAGCCTTACCAAGCCGCGCCACCCTGCCCCGTACCCGATTGGTCCCGATGTCAGCCGCCGCCCCGACGAACCACCGCACCAGACGCGTTCTCGTCGCCCGCCGAATCGGCTGGATGGCCGCCGCGGCCGTGGCCCTGCTGCTCGCGATCCTGCTCAGCCTCGCGGTCGGGGCGCGCGCCGTCGCGCCGAGCGCCGTGTTCGACGCCCTGCTCAACGGGGGGCAGAGCGACGACGCCCAGGTCGTACGGCAGTTGCGGGTGCCCCGTACCGTCATCGGCCTGATGGTCGGCGCCGCGCTCGCGCTGGCCGGGACGGTACTCCAGGGCATCACCCGTAACCCCATCGCCGACCCCGGCATCCTCGGCATCAGCCAGGGCGCGGCGGTCGGCGTCGTCATGGCCATCGCGTTCGCGGGGGTGCACACGCTGACCGGCTACGTGTGGTTCGCGTTCGCCGGCGCCGCCATCGCGTCGGTGGCGGTGTACGCGATCGCCACCCGGGGCAGAGGCGGCGCGACCCCGGTCAAACTCGCCCTCGGTGGGGCTGCGATCAACGCGCTCCTGGTCTCGGTCACGATGGGCATCCTGACGACGCGGGCGGCGGCGCTGGACGAGTTCCGCTTCTGGCAGGTGGGCTCGGTCGCGGGCCGGGACGCCGAACTGGTCGGCCAGGTCTGGCCGTTCCTCGTCGTCGGCACGGTGCTGGTGGTGTCCGTCGCGCGCGGGCTCGACGCGCTCGCGCTCGGCGAGGACGTCGCGAAGGGCCTCGGCCAGAACGTCGGGGCCGTACGCCTCGTGGGCGGCGTCGGCGCGACGGTGCTCGTCGGGGTCGGGGTCGCGGCGGCCGGGCCGATCGCGTTCATCGGCCTCGCCGTCCCGCACATCGCGCGCGCGATCGTCGGCAACGACCACCGCTGGCTGATGCCGATGGCCGCGCTCGTCGGGCCGGTGATGCTGCTGGTCGCGGACGTGGTCGGCCGGATCCTGTTCCCGCCGGGCGAGGTGCCCGCGGGCGTGATGACGGCGCTGCTGGGTGTGCCGTTCCTGGTCGCTCTCGTACGCAGGAAGGCGGTACCGGCGTGAGTGCGGGCGTCAGTACGACAGTTGACGGGAAGGTCACCGGGGCGCGCGCCGGGGTGCGGCCGGCCGGGTACGCCCTCGTACGCACCCGGTTCGGCGCCCGGCGCGTGTCGTTCCTTCTGCACCGGCGCGCGGCGGTCGCCGCGGTCATTCTGGCGCTGTTGCTCTGCCTGAGCTGTGTCGCTTACCTCAGCGTCGGCGAGAGCTTCGTGGCCCCGTCCGAGGTCGTGAAGGTGATCCTCGGACAGCCGTCGTCGGCCGAACTGGTCGTCGGCACGCTGCGGTTTCCGCGCATGGTGGTCGGTCTCCTCGTCGGTGCCGCGTTCGGCGTCTCGGGCGCGCTGATCCAGACCGTGGCGCGCAATCCGCTCGCCAGCCCGGACATCATCGGTGTCACGCAGGGCGCGAGTGTGCTGACGGTCTTCGCGATGACGTACGGCGTCACGTCGTTCACCGTCCTGCCGTATCTCTCGGTCACCGGCGGGATGCTGGCGGCCGTGCTCGTGTACGTCTTCGCGTGGCGCGGCGGGCTGCACGCCACCCGCTTCGTCCTCATCGGCATCGGTGTCGCGATCGCGCTGCGCTCGCTCACCACGCTGTTCATGACGAAGGGCGACTATCTGGTCGCGCAGCAGGCCCAGGTGTGGATGACCGGTTCGCTCAACGGCCGCGGCTGGGACGAGGCGGCGCCGCTCGGCTGGGTGCTGCTGATCCTGCTGCCGGCGGTGGCGTGGGCGGCGTACGCCCAGCGCACGGTCTCGCTGGACGACGGGACGGCGACCGCGCTCGGCGTACGCCTGGGGCATGTACGGCTCGGGCTCGTCCTGCTGGGTGTGGTGCTCGCCTCCGTGGCGACCGGCACGGCCGGGCCGGTGGACTTCGTGGCGCTGCTCGCGCCGCAGATCGCGCGGCGGATGACGCGTACGGCGCAGATACCGCTGCTCTGCTCGGCGCTGCTGGGCGCGGTGATCGTCGTACTGGCCGATCTGTTCGCGCGCAAGCTGTTCGCGCCGACCGAGCTGCCCGTGGGGGTGCTCACGGCGGCGGTCGGGGCGCCGTATCTGATCTGGCTGATCATCCGTAGCCGTACGGCAGGAGCTGGGGCATGAAAATGGACATGAGCAGGCTCTCGGCGCACGAGCTGACGCTCGCGTACGACGACCGCACGGTGGTCCACGAGCTCGAACTGGCCGTCCCGGACGGGCGGGTGACGGTGATCGTCGGCCCCAACGCCTGCGGCAAGTCGACCACGCTGCGCGCGCTCGGGCGGCTGCTGAAGCCGAAGAGCGGTTCGGTGCTGCTGGACGGCGCGGAGCTGGCGAGCATCCCGACGCGGAAGATCGCGCAGTCGATCGGCCTGCTGCCGCAGTCACCGTCCGCGCCGGAGGCGATCACGGTCGCCAACCTGGTCTCCCGTGGCCGCCAGCCGCACCAGCGCTGGTGGCAGCAGTGGTCGGAGGAGGACGAGCGGGCGGTCACGGACGCGATGGCACGTACGGACGTGACGGAACTGGCGGAGAGGTCGGTCGACGAGTTGTCGGGCGGCCAGCGGCAGCGCGTCTGGATCGCGATGGCACTGGCCCAGGAGACGGACCTGCTGCTGCTGGACGAGCCGACGACGTTCCTGGACATCGCCCACCAGGTGGAGGTCCTGGACCTGATCCGCCGCCTCAACCACGACCAGGACCGCACGGTGGTGATAGTGCTCCACGACCTCAACCAGGCGGCTCGCTACGCGGACCACCTGGTGGCGATGAAGGCCGGCCGCATCGTGGCCGAAGGCCCACCGTCGGAGGTGGTGACGGCCCCCCTGGTCCAAGAGGTCTTCGGCCTCACATCCCTGATAATCCCGGACCCGGTGACGGGCTCCCCCCTGGTGATCCCGAGCGCGCCGTACCGTCCGGGGGACGGGGTGGAGGCGGCGTAGGTCCCTCGCGGGCGGCGCCCGCCGGGGGGCCGGCGCAACTCGGCCGGCGCCGCCAGCCCGAACCGTGCCACGCCCTGGCGGGCGGCCTCGCCAAGGGCGGGCGCCAACGCCGCAAGCGGGCACGGCCGTTGGCCGGCAACGGCCGAAAACCCGTGCCCGCCCCGGACGCCCGACAAGACACGCCCTGACGGGCGGCGCCGACGCGGCAGGCGGGTGGAGCGACCGGCCGACAACAGCCGGGCCCCCTCGCAGGTCGAGCCGGTCGAGCGGCGGGAGATCACCGTGAGCCGCCTCGTCGAGCACGGGCGGGAAACGGACGGCTCGGTCACGGACCGGCGCCGTACGCCGTCGATCTCGTCCGAGTAGTCACGCAACAGGCCGCCCGAAGGGCCATCAGGAAGTCGGCCGCCGGCGGGCAAGCGACAGGGGCGGGGCGCATCCGCAGGCTGGGCCGCCGGCCCCGTACGTCAGACCCGGCGGGAGCGCCAGATCAGGAAGAGGGCCGAGGTGATCGCCGCCGCCTGGAGCACCGTTGGCCAGGTGGCCGAGATCGCCTCTCCCATCGCGCCCTCCGGGATCGCCTCGCCCCAGCGTTCCGTCGTGCGGCCCCAGATCCAGACCCCGCCCGCGACCGCCGACGCGATCGGCAGGCCGAAGACCGCCAGTTTCGCCTCCGTGCGGGAAAGGCGGCGGGAGGTGTACGCCAGGGCCCAGCCCAGCGCGAGTACCAGCCAGGAGGTCAGGACCGCGCCCACGATCAGCAGGACCGCGGCCAGCAGCAGGAACGGGTTGGTGAGGCCGAGTCCTGCGCGGGGCGGCTTTTCGGTGGGGCGGCGGAACCGTGGCAGCAGGCGGAGGCGTTGTGGTGGCTCCGGCGCGTCCGGCGTCTCGTCGGTCTCCGCCTCCGCCGCCGCTTCCTCCTTCTCCGCGAGTTCCTCCGGCGTCGGCGGCGGCTTCAGTATCTCGGGGATCTCGACGCCGCCGACGAACCCCGAGACACCCGTCGCCCCCATCGGGCCGGGATCGACGCGCCACCAGTCCGGTTCGCCGCCGGACGTGCCGAGTTCGTGCGTGGGGGCCAGGTGGGGCGGAGACGCGGCAGGTTCGACGGGGGCCATCGGCCCGCGTGTCTGCTTCGGCAGCGATGGCCCGTCCCGCCGCTCCTTCAGCAAGCCGCCGAACGTGCCGCGCTGCTTCGGCAGACTCGGCGGCTCGGGCGCCGCCGCGGGCACCGGCTCCCCCGTCGCCGCCCCCACCACCTGGTCCGGCGTACCCAGCCGCCCCAGGATCCGGCGGACGGCGGCGGGGCTGTCGCCGCCGAACTTCCCGCGCTGCTTCTCGATCTCGCCGCGCAGCTCCGACACCAGTCTCATCCGTTCACCGGAGGGCAACTGCCGTTGCTGGGCCACGTCTCCGACCCGGCTCAGATAGTCGTAGACGAGCTGGTCGCTCTCGATCCCCACACTGCCCTCCGCACACGCACAAGCACACCCACACGTTTCTGCGGCCGATGGTGTCGCGCTCGTATCCGTACGTCCAGTGTGGCAAGGGCGGTCAGGCCGAGGGCGCGGGCGGTGCCGGTGGCCAGGGCACCTCCGCCACGAGCGGCAGGATCACCTCCTCCTCGTAATCCAGGTGCGCGGTCAGCTCCGTCGTCATCTCCGCCAACTCGGCCCGGAACAGCGGAGGTTCGGCCGACCCGAGGTCCGCGAGCAGCGCCACCAGACCGTCCTGGATCCGCGCGACCGTACGATGTTCGGCGCTCAGCCGGTCGAAGACGTCCGTCAAGTGCGGGTGGTACCGGGCGATCCCGGGAAACAGATGCCCGTCCTCGCTCGTGTGGTGGAACTCCAGCGCCTGGCAGAACGCCAGACACCGCTGCCGGATCTGGAGCCCGAGACCCGGCGCCGGCGGCTCGCCCGGACCCTCGTGGGCGGCGAGCGCCACGAAGTACGCGTCGACGTCCGCCGTCACCAGCCGCAGCTGGGCCCGCAGATGGTCATGCACCTCCAGGATCTTGTCGGCGAGGGTCCTGACCTCGCGGGGCGCCTCACCGCCCGCGACCCCGCCCGGCTCCAACACGACGACCGGCAGGGTCCGTTCGGTCGCGGCCTGGTAGTCGCCGTACCCGGGAGCCTCCCGTACGACATACGCGAACAGCTCGTCGCGCCTTGCCCCTTCGGCCGGCACCGCGAGCGCCTCGAAGACGCGGGTGCCGATCTCCACCGCCACGGAGGGGTGGGCGAGCAGGTTGCGGTACCAGTCGGGGTGCGCGGGCGCGCCGAGGTTGGACGCGACGACCAGGAGCGAGTCGCCGTGGCGGACGTAGCCGAGCGGGGTGGTCCCGCGGGTCCCCGACTTCGCGCCGGTGGTGGTGAGCAGGAGCAGGTTGGACGTGGGCATACGTTTCTGGTTCTCCGGAAGATGAGGGCAGCCCTCGGCCGTGGCCACGGCACGCCCGAAGGTGCCGCGCACGCCGGAGCCGGCTGCGAATGATGAGAAAGGTTCAGATACGGGTCGCGGAGTACGTACTCATGGCGCATCCCTTGGAAGAAGGGTGCTCGCCCGGTCACCGGCCCGCCCACTGCTCTTCGGCCGGCACCACGCGGCACCGCCGCCATTACAGGCACCGTGCCCGGCACCTGTCAACCAAACCCGGGGCCGCCCACCACCCGCCGCACCCCGCCGCACGCCCGACACTCCGGCACGCCGCCCCTCAGGGGCTAACGTGTGGCGGATGGGAATCAGCTAGCCGCCTCTGGAGGCGCACGTGTCCGAACCATCAGGCGCAACGCCCCCGCGTACGCTCGCGGAGGCCCTGCGCACCCGCGACAACGACGCGCTGGCCGCCCTCCTGCGCGCGCGTCCCGACCTGCTGAGCCCCGTGCCCAACGACCTCGGCCAGCTCGCCACCCGCGCCGGCACCCGCGCCTCCGTCGTACGGGCGCTGGAGCGGCTCGACCGCTTCACGCTCCAGACCGCGGAGGCGCTGGCGGCGTCGGCCGACCCCGCGGCGTACGACGCGCTCCGCGCGCTGATGACCGGCGACGAGGGCGACCCGCGCGTCGAGGCGGCTCTGCCGCGCGCCGTCGCCGCGCTGCGCGAGCAGGCGCTGATCTGGGGCGCCGACGACCGGCTGCGGCTGGTCCGTACCGCCCGCGAGATCCTGGCGCCGTCCCCCAGCCACCCCTCCCCGACCGGCCTCGGCCCGACCGTCGCCGAAGCCACGGCGGGGATGTCGCCGGGCCGGATCCAGGAGATCATCACCACCGCCGGGCTCCCCTCCACGCACGACCCGGTCTCGGCGGTCGCCGCGCTGGCCGCGCTCTTCACCGACCGCACGCGGATGGCGGCGCTGCTCGACACCGCCCCGCCCGAGGCGCTGAGCGTGCTCGACCGGCTGGTGTGGGGGCCGCCGTACGGCGAGATCACCTCGAAGCCCGCGCCTCCCGTGCAGTGGCTGCGCGACCACGGGCTGCTGCTCCCGACCTCCACACGCACCGTCGTGCTGCCGCGCGAGGCCGCCCTGCATCTGCGCGGCGGGCGCGCGCACCGGCACACCGAGCCGGAGCCGCCGGAGATCCTGCCGCACCCCTCGACGCCGGCGGCGGGCTCGACGGCGGGCTCCGCGGCCCTCAGCCGTCCACAGGTTGTGGACAGCGCGGCGGCGGCCCAGGCGTTCACCGCGCTCGCGACGATCGAGGAGCTGGCCAAGGAGTGGAACGAGGGCGGCCCGAACGTCCTGCGCGCCGGCGGCCTCTCCGTACGCGACCTCAAACGCACCGCCACCGCGCTGGACGCCACCGAGCCCGTGACCGCGTTCTGGCTCGAACTCGCCTTCGCGGCAGGACTGTTGGCGGCGGACGGCGAGGCGGACGAGCGGTACGCGCCGACGCCCGCCTACGACCAGTGGCCCGACCTGCCCCCGTCCGAACGCTGGGCCCGCCTCGCCACCGCCTGGCTCGGCGCCACCCGCACGGCGGGCCTCGTCGGCGGCCAGGACAGCAAGGGCCGTACGCTCGCCGCGCTCGGCCCCGACCTGGACCGGGGCGCCGCGCCGGAGGTACGGCGCCATGTACTTGACCTGCTCGCGAGTCTCCCGGAGGGCACCGCGCCCGATCCCGAGAGCGTGCTCGCCCGGCTGCGCTGGGAGCGCCCGCCGCGCGGCGCGGTGGCGGGCCGGCCCGAGGACCTGCGGGCGCGCATCGCCGCGTGGACGCTGAACGAGGCGGAGCTGCTGGGCGTGACCGGGCGCGGGGCGCTGTCCTCGCACGGGCGCGCGCTGATCGCACCGGACGGTGGGGCAACGGGGGCGCTCTCCAAGCCGGGATCGTTCCCGAAGCCCGCTTCCCGCGTGGGCGGGCCCGTGCCCGCCGCCACCGGCGCGGAGCTCTCCGCGGGCGGCCTGCACGCCGCCCGCGCGCTGGCACCGCACCTGCCCGAACCCCTCGACCACGTACTCCTCCAGGCCGACCTCACCGCCGTCGCGCCCGGCCCGCTGCTGCGTCCGCTCGCCGAGACGCTGGCCGTGCTCGCGGACGTCGAGTCGCGGGGCGGCGCGACCGTCTACCGCTTCACGCCCGCGTCCGTACGCCGCGCGCTCGACGCCGGTCAGTCCGCGTCCGACCTGCACGCGTTCCTCACCGCGCACAGCCGTACGCCGGTGCCACAGCCGCTCAGCTACCTCATCGACGACATGGCGCGGCGCCACGGCCATCTGCGGGTCGGCGCCGCTTCGGCGTACGTACGCTGCGACGACGAGGCCGTCCTGGACGAGATCCTCGCCGACCGGCGCTCGCAGGGCCTGCGGCTGCGCCGCCTCGCGCCGACCGTCCTCGCCGCCCAGGCCGACCCCACGACGCTGCTGGACGGGCTGCGGTCGATGGGCCTCGCGCCGGCGGCCGAGTCCGCCGAGGGCGACGTCCTGATCACCCGCGCCCACGCGCACCGCACCCCGCCCCGTACACCCCCGGCCCCCGTCCCCGACGGCCCACCGGTGCCGGCCCCGACCCTGCTCGGCGCGGCGGTACGGGCGATCCGGGCCGGCGACCAGGCGGCGACGGTCGTCCGCAAGACGCTCCCCGAACCGGCGGCGACGGTCCCGGCCGGCGGCGACCTGCCCCGCACCACATCGGCCGAGACGCTGGCCACGGTCCAGGCCGCCGCGCTGACGGGCTCGGCGCTCTGGATCGGCTACGTCAACGCGGAGGGCGCGGCGAGCCAGCGCGTGATCGCACCGGTACGGGTCGAGGGCGGCTTCGTGACGGCGTACGACCACACGGCGGACGAGGTCCGCACGTACCCGCTGCACCGCATCACGGGCGTCGCGGAACTGGCGGACGACCCGGCCTGACGCCTACTTCTTGGGACGGGTGCGGACCCTGCTTCGAAGACGGCGATCACACGCGTCCGGGCCCGCGGCCCGAGGGAGTTCGCCACATAAGCACCACAACAGCACTTGATTTCCTTGCGTTTACCTGTCATGGAAATGCTTGCGTAAGGGCCTACCGCACGAATATGGCTCGCCCTACGATGAATTGCATGGAACCGGTGGTGTTTCTTTTGTCTCTCGGTGCAATTTGTCGTATCACCAGATTCATAACCAAGGACGTACTGGCTGCCGGATTGCGCACGTGGGTGGCCGATCGCTTCGGGGACGAATCCGGTCCCGCCTATCTGGTCACCTGCGGTTGGTGCACGGGGATCTGGGCCGCCGCGTCGGTCGTGCCGCTCGCTTTCCTGGCCGGCGACACCACCGTCTTCCGGGTGGTCGCCATGATCCTGACGCTGTCCTACCTGGCGGGCCTGGCATCCACCTGGCTCGACTGAAGGAAGTACGACGGAGTACGAAGGAGGAGTTCCCATGGGATGCAACTGCGGTGCACGCGCCGGTGGACGAGGGACCATCTACCGGCTGGTCCTGCCGAACGGAGTGATGCGCGACTACCCCACCCGCCAGGAAGCCGAGGCCGCGCGGCGGCGCGGGGGCGGCACCGTCATCGTCGTCAACCAGTAGTCGCCGTACCGCCGGTGCGCTTTCCGTGAGCGGGGCGGACGGCCTTTGGGCATTCCCGCGCCGGTGGGTACCGGAGAATATCTGAATTACGCCCCCACCCTCCCTCGGCGCTCCGCCATACGGGTTCAATTGCGTGCACCCGTATGGCGGATGAACGAGACCGGGGCGCCTACTGGGAATCGCTGGAGAGTGATTCCCCGGCGCCCGTGTTACCGGGTGAGCAATGCGCCGACACAGCTTCTTTCACTGCGGCGTGCCTTTTCCGCTGTCACCCGGAGGGCGTCGGGTCGCTCTGGCCTCGTACATTCCCAAAGGAGGCTGCACCATGGCCAGTTCCATCACCACGCTGACATCGTCTCCCAATCCCTCGGTCTGCGGGGAGTCGGTCACCTTCACCGTCCAGGTCTCCCCGGTACCACCGGAGACCACCACCCCGACCGGCACCGTCAACGTCATCATCAGCGACGACGGGCCCACGCTCGTCGGCACCCTGGACGCCGCCGGCCAGACCCAGGTCACCATCGACGACCTGAGCGTCGGCACCCACCAGGCGATCGCCGCCTACACCGGCGACGGCACCTTCGACCCGTCGTCGTCCGGCCTCGTGAACCAGGTCGTCAACGCCGCAGACACCACCACCGTCGTGACGGCCGGCCCGAACCCCTCGGTCTGCGGCGAGACCGTCACCCTCTGCGCGACCGTCACCATCGACCCGCCCGGCACGGGCACCCCGACCGGCACCGTCACCTTCATCGGGCCCGGCGGGCTCAACCAGACGGTCACCCTGGACGCCACCGGCGAGGCGTGTATCACGACCACCGCGCTGGCCACCGGCACGATCACGGTCACCTACAACGGCGACGACTGCGCGGCGAGTTCCACGGGCAGTGTCGACGTCACGGTCAACCAGGCGGACACCACGACGGTGGTGACGGCCGGCCCCGACCCGTCGGTCTGTGGCCAGCCGGTCACCCTCTGCGCGACGGTCACCGTCGAGCCGCCCGGCGCCGGCGTCCCCACGGGCACGGTGACCTTCACCGGTCCCGGCGGCTTCAGCCAGACCGCCGTGCTGGACCCCGCCGGCCAGGTCTGCGTGACGACCAGCTCGCTGGTCACCGGCACGGTGACCGCCACCTACAACGGCGACTCCTGTGCCGCGCCGTCCACCGGCACGGTCGACGTGACGGTGAACGAGGCGCTGACGAACATCGACGTCACAGTCACCCCCGACCCGTCCGTGTGCGGACAGAGCGTCACCATCTGCGCGACGGTCACCACCCAGCCACCGGGTTCGGGCACACCGACGGGCACGGTGACCTTCACGGCCGACGGCGGTCTCAACCAGACCGTCCCCCTCGACGCCGGTGGCCAGGCCTGTGTCACCACCACCTCACTGGTCACCGGAGAGGTCTCCGCTGTCTACAGCGGCGGGGGCCCGTGCTTCGCGGGCTCCGCCGAAGCGGTCGCGGTCACGGTCGACCAGGCCGCGACCACCACCTCGGTCACCGCCATCCCCGATCCGTCGGTCTGCGGCGAGCTGGTGACGGTCTGTGCGACGGTCACCATCGACCCGCCCGGCTCGGGTACGCCCACGGGGACGGTGACCTTCACCGGGCCCGGCGGGCTCAACCAGACGGTCACCCTGGACGCCACCGGCGAGGCGTGCATCACGACCACCGCGCTGGCCACCGGCACGATCACGGCCACCTACAACGGCGACAGCTGCGCACTGAGTTCGACGGGCAGCACGGACGTGACAGTCAACCCGGCGGACACGACGACGGTGGTGACGGCCGGCCCCGACCCGTCGGTGTGCGGCCAGTCGGTGACGTTATGCGCGACGGTCACCACCGACGCCCCCGGTTCCGGGGTTCCGACGGGCACGGTGACGTTCACGGCTCCGGGCGGGTTCAGCCAGACCGCCGTGCTCGACCCCACCGGACAGGCATGCGTGACCACCACCACGCTGACCACCGGGACGGTCACGGCCGTCTACAACGGCGCGGCGTGCTTCAACCCGTCCACCGGCACCGCAGATGTGACGGTGAACGAGGCGTCGACGACCACGGTGGTCACCGCCACCCCGAACCCGTCCGTCTGCGGGCAGACGGTGACGGTGTGCGCGACGGTCACGACCAACGCACCAGGTTCGGGCACACCCACCGGCACCGTCACCTTCACCGGCCCCGGCGGGCTCAACCAGACAGTCACCCTGGACGCCACGGGCCAGGCCTGCCTCACGACGACATCCCTGGCCACCGGCACGATCACCGCCACGTACAACGGTGAGGGACCCTGCTTCGCCGGCTCGTCCGGCACCGTCGCCGTCACGACCGGCCCCGCCGACACCACGACCACGGTGACGGCAGTGCCCGATCCCTCGGTCTGCGGTGAGCTGGTGACGGTGTGCGCGAGCGTCACCATCGACCCGCCCGGCTCGGGTACGCCCACGGGGACGGTGACCTTCACCGGCCCCGGCGGGCTCAACCAGACAGTCACCCTGGACGCCACCGGCGAGGCCTGCCTGACCACCACCTCGCTGGAGACCGGCACGATCACGGCCACCTACAACGGCAGCTCCTGCGCCAACCCGTCCACCGGCACGGTCGACGTGACGGTGAACGAGGCGTCGACGACCACGGTGGTCACCGCGACCCCCGACCCGTCGGTGTGCGGCCAGGCGGTCACATTCTGCGCGAGCGTCACCATCGACCCGCCCGGCTCGGGTACGCCCACGGGGACGGTGACCTTCACCGGCCCCGGCGGGCTGAACCAGACGGTGCCGCTGGACGCCGCCGGCGAGGCCTGCTTCACCGCCACCGCCACGCTCTCCGGCACCGTCACCGCCACCTACACCGGCGACGACTGCGCCGCGCCCTCCACCAGCACGGTCGACGTGACGGTGAACGAGGCGCTGACGACCACGGTGGTCACCGCGACCCCCGACCCGTCGGTGTGCGGGCAGTCGGTGACGGTGTGCGCGACGGTGACCACCAACGCACCAGGTTCGGGCACACCCACCGGCACCGTCACCTTCACCGGCCCCGGCGGGCTCAACCAGACGGTGAGCCTGGACCCGAGCGGCCAGGCCTGCCTGACCACCACCACCCTGGCCTCGGGCACCGTCACCGCCGTCTACAACGGCGAGGGCCCGTGCTTCGCCGCGTCCAGCGACACCGTCACGGTCACGGTCAACCCGGCCTCGACCAGCACCGCGGTCTCGCTCACGCCGAACCCGTCGGTCTGCGGGCAGTCGGTGACGGTCTGTGCGACGGTCACCACCAACGCACCAGGTTCGGGCACACCCACCGGCACCG
>NZ_JBHXRX010000086.1:14886-16038 GCF_042714995.1 Streptomyces sp. NPDC058665 | reverse complement strand
TCACCTTCACCGGCCCCGGCGGGCTCAACCAGACAGTGCCGCTGAACGCGAGTGGGCAGGCGTGCCTCACCACGACGTCGCTGGCCACCGGCACGGTCACCGCCACATACAACGGCGCCCCGTGCTTCACCGGCTCCACCGGCACGGCCACCGCCACGGTCAACCCGGCCTCGACCACCACCACGGTCTCGCTCACGCCGAACCCGTCGGTCTGCGGGCAGTCGGTGACGGTCTGCGCGACGGTCACCACCAACGCACCAGGTTCGGGCACACCCACGGGCACCGTCACCTTCACCGGCCCCGGCGGGCTCAACCAGACAGTGCCGCTGAACGCGAGTGGGCAGGCGTGCCTCACCACGACGTCGCTGGCCACCGGCACGATCACCGCCACATACAACGGCGCCCCGTGCTTCACCGGCTCCACCGGCACGGCCACCGCCACGGTGAACGAGGCGGCGACCACCACGACGGTCACGGCGACACCGAACCCATCGGTGTGCGGGCAGTCGGTGACGGTCTGCGCGACGGTGACCACCAACGCACCAGGTTCGGGTACGCCGACAGGCACGGTGACCTTCACCGGCCCCGGCGGCCTGAACGTGACGGTACCGCTGAACGCCGCCGGCCAGGCCTGCCTGAGCAGCACGTCCCTGGCCTCCGGCACGATCACCGCCACGTACAACGGTGAGGGACCCTGCTTCGCGGCATCCGCGGGCTCCGTCACCCTCGTCGTCAATCCGGCCGCCACCGCCACGACCGTGACGGCCACGCCGAACCCGTCCGTCTGCGGCCAGTCGGTCACGCTCTGCGCAACCGTCACCGCCAACGCGCCGGGCTCCGGCACGCCGACCGGCTCCGTCACCTTCACCGCACCCGGTGGGCTGAACGTCACCGTGCCCCTGAACGCCGCCGGCCAGGCGTGCTTCTCCAGCACCTCGCTGATCACCGGCACCGTCACCGCCGTCTACAACGGCAGCAGTTGCTTCCTGCCGTCCACCGGCGCCGCCTCCCTCACGGTCAATCCGGCCGCCAGCACCACGACGGTCACGGCGACACCGGCGACATCGGTGTGCGGCCAGTCCGTCACACTCTGCGCGACGGTCACCATCACCCCACCGGGTTCGGGCACACCCACCGGGACGGTGACGTTCA
>NZ_JBHXRX010000086.1:0-14786 GCF_042714995.1 Streptomyces sp. NPDC058665 | reverse complement strand
CCGGCCCCGGCGGGCTCAACCAGACAGTGCCGCTGAACGCGAGTGGACAGGCCTGCCTCACCACCACCTCCCTGTCCACCGGCACCGTCACCGCCGTCTACAACGGCACCAGCTGCGTCGGCGGCTCCAGCGGCTCCGTCGCCGTCACCGTGAACGAGGCGGCGACCACCACGACCGTGACCGCGACCCCCGGCACGTCCGTCTGCGGGCAGACGGTGACGGTCTGCGCCAAGGTCACCACCAACGCACCAGGTTCGGGCACACCCACCGGCACAGTGACATTCACCGGCCCCGGCGGGCTCAACCAGACAGTGCCGCTGAACGCGAGTGGACAGGCCTGCCTCACCACCACCTCCCTGTCCACCGGCACCGTCACCGCCACATACAACGGTGAGGGACCCTGCTTCGCCGGCTCGTCCGGCACCGTCGCCGTCACGGTCAACCCGGCCTCGACCACCACCACGGTCTCGCTCACGCCGAACCCGTCGGTCTGCGGGCAGTCGGTGACGGTGTGCGCGACGGTGACCACCAACGCACCAGGTTCGGGCACGCCGACAGGGACGGTGACATTCACCGGCCCCGGCGGGCTCAACCAGACGGTCGCCGTCAACGCCGCCGGCCAGGCCTGCCTCACGACGACATCGCTGGCCACCGGCACCATCACCGCCCACTACAACGGCGCCCCGTGCTTCACCGGCTCCACCGGCACGGCCACCGCCACGGTCAACCCCGCCACCACCACCACGACGGTCACGGCGACACCGAACCCGTCCGTCTGCGGGCAGACGGTGACGGTGTGCGCGACGGTCACGACCAACGCACCAGGTTCGGGCACACCCACCGGCACCGTCACGTTCACCGGCCCCGGCGGGCTCAACGCGACAGTCGCGCTCAACGCCGCCGGCCAGGCCTGCTTCAGCTCCACCAGCCTGTCCTCCGGCACCATCACCGCCCACTACAACGGCGCCCCGTGCTTCGGGACGTCGACAGGTTCCGTGGTCATCAACGCGACGAGCGTGGCCACCACTCTCACGGCCGCACCCCGGCAGGTCCGGCTGCGGCTCAACGGCACCTTCGTCATCCAGACCATGAACGCGACGCTGAGGAACGCCGCGACCAACGCACCGATCCCCGGCATGACGGTGACCTTCACCGCCAACGCGGTGAGCGGGCCGATCCTGATCGGCACGGCCGTCACCGACGCCGGCGGCGTGGCGACCCTCGCCCCGCCCACCGTCACCGTTCCCGCCACCATCGTGACGGCGGCCACCTACACGGCGTCGTTCGCCGCGGCGGGCTGCTTCGCACGGTCCTCGGTCACGGCGGGCCTGACCTTCGTCCCGATCCCGCCGGTCCCGTAACCCACCCGGCCGCACAGACCGCGTCGGGCCGCACACCGCGGCCCGACGCGGGCGTGCACGCGTCGGGCCGCCGAGGGTGTCGCGGCCCTGCCCGCTCCCGGCTACTTCCGGGGACGCCGCCCCAGGGATGTCTCCTTCTTGCCGACGGCCTTCTTCTTCGAACCGGCCCCTTTCTTGGCGGCGGTCTTCTTGGCAGGTGGCTTCGCGGCGACCGACTTCTTCGTAACCGCCTTCTTGGCCACCTTCGCCGCCGCCGGCTCACGCTTCACCACGAACCCCAGCGTGTGAAAGTGACGGCTCAACCGCCGCCCCAGCAGGAGATACGCCAGGAACGCACCGGTCGTATTCATGATCACGTCGTCCACGTCGAAGGCCCGCCCCTCGACGATCGCCCCCTGCGCCAGCTCGACCACGGTCATCACGACCAGGGTCAGCCCCACCACCCGCAACAGCCGGAACCTGCGCGGCACCAGCACCGGCAGCAACAGCCCGAACGGCGCGCCCATCAGCACGTTCCCGCCGACCTGCTTGCACGCGGCGAGGAACGTGTAGTCCTCGGCGTACTGCCGCAGCGAACGCCCCGGCCGCAGATTGGCCCCGGCGATCTCCGCCGAGGCGGGCGACGGGGTGAGCGTCAACTCCGCGAGTACGGCGGCGAACCCGACGAGCAACACGAGCGCGACCCCGAGCACCACGACCCGCAACACGGCCCCACCCCACGACGTCCGCCAGCTCCCCCGCCCCTTGGCCCGCTCCCCGGTCCGTTCACTCTCAGCCGCCATAGCCCCCACTTGCCCCCAGCGGCCCCGCCTACGCACCTGATCTCCGGGGCTCGGCGAGCGTGGGCCGCGTAACCCCGGCCCCGGCCCGACCGCGTCCGCGTCCCCATCCGCGCCGAAAGCCGGGGCGATGCGCGACACTGGACGTTTGGTCGCGTGTCGTGGCCGTACGAAGGACGAAAGGGCGCAGCTGTGAATGGACCTCTCATCGTCCAGAGCGACAAGACGTTGCTGCTGGAGGTGGATCACGACCAGGCCGACGCCTGCCGTCGTGCCATCGCGCCCTTCGCCGAGCTGGAGCGCGCGCCCGAGCACATCCATACGTACCGGCTGACCCCGCTCGGCCTGTGGAACGCCCGCGCCGCCGGGCACGACGCCGAGCAGGTCATCGACGCCCTGGTGGCGTACTCGCGCTACCCGGTGCCGCACGCGCTGCTCGTGGACGTCGCCGAGACCATGGCCAGGTACGGGCGGCTCACGCTCTCCAAGCACCCCACCCACGGTCTGGTGCTGACCAGCACCGACCGTCCGGTGCTTGAGGAGATCCTGCGGTCGAAGAAGGTCCAGCCGCTGGTCGGGGCGCGGATCGATCCGGACACCGTCGTCGTGCACCCCTCCGAGCGCGGGCAGATCAAGCAGACGCTGCTGAAGCTCGGCTGGCCCGCGGAGGACCTGGCCGGTTACGTGGACGGCGAGGCGCACGCCATCGAGCTGGACGAGCGGGAGTGGTCCCTGCGCCCGTACCAGAAGCAGGCCGTCGAGGGCTTCTGGCACGGCGGGTCCGGAGTCGTCGTACTGCCGTGCGGCGCGGGCAAGACGCTCGTCGGCGCGGGCGCGATGGCGCAGGCGAAGGCGACGACGCTGATCCTCGTCACGAACACCGTCTCCGCCCGGCAGTGGAAGCACGAGCTGATCAGGCGGACGTCGCTAACCGAGGAGGAGATCGGCGAGTACAGCGGTACGCGCAAGGAGATCCGCCCGGTCACGATCGCGACGTACCAGGTGCTCACGGTCCGCCGTAAGGGCGTCTATCCGCACCTGGAGCTGTTCGACTCCCGCGACTGGGGCCTGATCGTCTACGACGAGGTGCATCTGCTGCCCGCGCCGGTCTTCAAGTTCACCGCCGACCTCCAGGCGCGGCGCCGGCTGGGGCTGACGGCGACGCTCGTACGGGAGGACGGCCGCGAGTCGGACGTCTTCTCGCTCATCGGGCCCAAGCGCTTCGACGCGCCGTGGAAGGAGATCGAGGCGCAGGGCTACATCGCGCCCGCGGACTGTGTCGAGGTACGGGTCAATCTCACCGACAGCGAGCGCCTGGCGTACGCGACGGCCGAGCAGGACGAGAAGTACCGCTTCTGCGCGACGACGGCGACGAAGCGCAAGGTGACCGAGGCACTGGTCCGGCGGCACAAGGGCGAGCAGACGCTGGTCATCGGCCAGTACATCGACCAGCTTGACGAGCTGGGCGAGCATCTGGACGCCCCGGTGATCAAGGGCGAGACGAGCAACGCGCAGCGGGAGAAGCTGTTCGAGGCGTTCCGGCAGGGCGAGATCTCGGTGCTCGTCGTGTCGAAGGTCGCGAACTTCTCGATCGATCTTCCGGAGGCGACGGTCGCGATCCAGGTGTCGGGCACGTTCGGCTCCCGGCAGGAGGAGGCACAGCGGCTGGGCCGGGTGCTCCGCCCGAAGGCGGACGGCCACGAGGCGCGGTTCTACTCGGTGGTCGCCCGCGACACGATCGACCAGGACTTCGCGGCGCACCGCCAGCGCTTCCTCGCGGAGCAGGGGTACGCCTACCGCATCGTGGACGCCGACGAGTTGCTGGCCGGCAGCTGAGTCCCGGCGGGGCGGCGGGACCGGAGGGGCTGAAGGGACGTGGCGGGCCGGCACCGGGGTGCCCTCGTGGCCGGCGGCGGGCCCTGCCCGGCCGGACGCCCGCCGCGCCACCCCGCGTACATGAGGAGCGCCAGCGCCAGCAGCACGTATGGCGCTGCCAACAACTGCTGCCACCAGGGCAGTTGAAGCTCCGCCCCGCCCTCGTGCGGTACGAGCCGGAAGGTCCGCGTCGCGAAGACCAGCGCGACCGCCGACGCCGTACGCCAGCGGCCCTCCGCGAGCAGGACCGCCAGCAACGGCACGCACCACACCCAGTGGTGGGACCAGCTGACGGGCGAGACGAGCAGCGCGGTCAGCGCGGTGACGAGAACGCCCCAGGTGTCGAGCCCCGCCCGTACGACGGCTCTGCGCGCCAGCCACAGACCGGCGAACGTGATGCCGACGCAGGCGACCGCCCAGCCGACGCCCGGCTCGGTGGTGTGCAGGGCGCGGGCGAACAGCCCTTGCAGCGACTGGTTCTCCACCGCCCATCCCTCGCCCAGGCGGCCGGTCTCGAACACCCGTAGCGTCCAGAAGTCGAGGCTGGACCGGGGGAGTACGAGCGCGCCGAGCAGCATCGTGCCGATGAGCGACGCGAGGGCGGTGAGCCCCGCGCGTACGGACTCGGCCCGGCCGGTGAGCAGCAGATAGGCGATGAAGAGGGCCGGGGTGAGCTCGACGCCCGCCGCGATCCCGAGGGCGAAGCCCTTGCCGAGGGCGTGGTCGGGTCTGGTCAGGTCCCAGAGGACGAGGCAGGTCAGCGCGAGGCTGATCTCTCCGAAGAGGAGGGTCCGCAGGACGGGTTCGAGCCACAGCCCGAGGGCGACGAGCACGGGGAGGCCGAGCAGGACGGTGGCCGGGACGGGGGTGGGTGCGGGCGTCGGGACGAGGGTCGGTGCGGGCGTGGGGACAGGGGTGACGTAGGCCGAGGCGTGGTGGAGCCGCCCGGCGAACCGCCAGGACAGCCGGACGAGGAGAGCGAGAAGCAGCATGTTGGCCGCGGCGGCAACGGCGTTGAGTGTGGCGGCGGGCAGCCAGGTGGCCGGGACGAACAGGATGGCGGCGAAGGGCGGAGAAGTGGCGGGCAGGCGCCACTCGGTGACCGTGAAGCGGTCGGCGACGGGAACGGGCTCGGCGAACCGGTCGATCAGGGCCGGGCAGGACGCGGCGAACGAAGCGAGCGCGGTCAGCGACAGGGCGAGTGCGCCAACTGCGAGAAGTGACCGGACAGTCACGGTCGGGTACGTCACGGCCGCGACATTAGCGGATCAGGACCCCGGTGGGACGTTGACGACGGTGTCGGTCGAGGGACAGGGGCGGTGCCGGCTCAGCACGGAAGTCGATCGGCGCGATCGGCGGCTCAGCGCAATATGCCCGCCTCCTCCCCGTACTCACCGAGCACGGCCACGCTGAACGCGGCAGTCACGAACACCTTGACCGCACGCACTGCGTTGCCCACCCGGTGCGGGGCGTGCTGGCCGGAGTGAGGGGCGGAACCGAGCGCCGTCGCCCCGCTGCGCGGGGGTCCGACGTGCGCGGACTGGATGGGGGTGAAGGTCGCTGTACTCATACCTCAATGGTCCTTCTCCGCGGACCGAAACACATCGCTCTGCGGGGGGAATCGAAAATGCCCCCTCCGTACGCCTCCAGGGAAGCGGCCATCCCCTGCGAGGACTACACACACGCCCCCGACCCCTACGGGGGTAGCACGCGGAAGTACGTGGAGAACGAGCACCGCACGACCACGAGCACGACGGCCGGGCGTAAAAACCCGTTCGCCCCGCCGTCGCCCGATGACTACACTCTCCCTCTTCTCCCGCCTCCCCCCGAGGAGCGCCGCTGCCCGGTCGGAAACCGGGGGGCTGCCCTGACGTGATCCACCCCCGACGCTCGCCGCCGCCCCGCCCCACCGGGTCGCGGCCCGTCGGCCTGCGTACCTTCCGGAGGCACCACCGTGTCCGCGCACGACCCCGCACCGACCCAGTCGATCACCGGCACAGACACCGCCACCGCCGTCGATCCGCTCCTCGCCCGCGAACGCGCCCACCTCAGCGCCTCCCGCGCCGCCCTGCGCTCCATGCGCGAGGACGTCCAGGCCCTCGACATCCGCGACGTGACGGCGAACTGGGTCAACGCCGCTGTCCTCGAAGCGCAGATCGAGGACCGCATCAAGGCGCTCGCCGACCTCTCCCACACCCCGCTCTTCTTCGGCCGCCTCGACTATCTGCACCCGGTCGGCGCCGACGAGGCCGAGGGCGCGGGGGGCGAGCGCTTCTACATCGGCCGGCGGCACGTCCACGACGCCGACGGCGACCCGATGGTCATCGACTGGCGCGCGCCCGTCTCGCAGCCCTTCTACCAGGCCTCCAGGAAGAAACCGCTGGACGTCGGCCTGCGCCGCCGCTTCGGTTACACGGCCGGCGAACTGACCGCGTACGAGGACGAACACCTCTCAGGACCGACGGCCGACCCGGCCGACCCGACCGAGACCGCCCACTCCAGCAGGCTGCTCCAGGCCGAGATCGAGCGCCCGCGCGTCGGCCCCATGCGCGACATCGTCGCGACGATCCAGCCCGAGCAGGACGAGATCGTCCGGTCCGGGCTCGGCGGCTCCGTCTGTGTGCAGGGAGGTCCCGGCACCGGAAAGACGGCGGTCGGCCTGCACCGGGTGGCCTATCTGCTGTACGCGCACCGCGACCGGCTGGCTCGTACCGGCACGCTCGTCATCGGACCGAACGCCTCCTTCCTCCACTACATCGAGCAAGTGCTGCCCGCGCTGGGCGAGTTGGAGGTCAAGCAGGCGACCGTCGACGAACTGGTGGCGTCGGCGCCCGGCCAGGTGCGCGTACAAAGCGCGGACAGTGCGGCGACGGCCGTCGTCAAGGGCGACGCGCGCATGGCGGAGGTGCTGCGCCGGGCGGTCCGTTCGCACATCACGCTGCCGACGGAGCCGGTGATGGTGGTGCGCGGCTCCCGGCGCTGGCGGGTTCCCGCATACGAACTCGAAGAGCTGGTACGGGAGTTGATGGACCGCGACATCCGCTACGGCGCCGCGCACGACGCCCTGCCGCAGCGCATCGCGCACGCCGTGCTCGTCCAGATGGAACGGTCCGGCGAGGCGCCCGACGACCGCGTGCAGGACGCGGTGGCCCGTAACCCGGCCGTGAAGGCCGCCGTCAAGGCGGTCTGGCCCGCCGTCGACCCGGCGAAGCTGGTGCTGCGGCTGCTCTCCGACGCGGACTTCCTCGCCGAGCACGCGGAGGGGCTGCTCACGGCCGATGAGCAGAAGGCGCTGCTGTGGGAGAAGCCGCCGCGCAGCCTGAGGACGGCGAAGTGGTCGTCGGCGGACGCGGTGCTGATCGACGAGGCGAACGACCTGGTGTCCCGTACGCACTCGCTCGGCCATGTCGTACTGGACGAGGCGCAGGACCTGTCACCGATGCAGTACCGGGCGGTGGGGCGGCGCTGCTCGACCGGTTCGGCGACGGTGCTCGGGGATCTCGCGCAGGGCACCACGCCCTGGGCGACGGCGAGTTGGGCGGAGGCGCTGACGCATCTGGGCAAGCCGGACGCGGTCGTCGAGGAACTGACCGCCGGTTTCCGCGTACCGCGCGAGGTGATCGCCTACGCGTCACGCCTGCTGCCCGCGATCTCGCCGGGGCTGACGGAGGTGGCGTCGGTGCGTGAGTCGCCGGGCTCGCTGGAGGTACGGGCGGTGGAGGCGGGCGCGTCGGACGCGGCGGTGGTGGGGGCCTGCGTGGAGTCGTTGCGCCACGAGGGCTCGATCGGGCTGATCGCGGCGGACGCCCGTATCCCGGCGCTGGCCGCCGCGCTGTCGGCCGCGGGCCTGCCGTATCTCGCCCCGGGCGAGGAGACGACGGCGGCCTCCCGCCTCACCCTGGTGCCGGCGTCGCTGGCGAAGGGTCTTGAGTACGACTACGTGGTCCTGGACGAGCCGTCGGCGGTGGTCGCGGGCGAACCGGACGCCCGCACGGGCCTGCGCCGCCTGTACGTGGCACTGACCCGAGCGGTCTCGGGCCTGATCGTGCTCCACGGCTCCCCGCTGCCGGATGAGCTGGACTCACCCTGGGCGGGGTCGGCCGCGTAGGCGACACTGTGCGAGTGAACTCGAACGATGAGCCCGAGGCGGAGACGGTGGCGACGGCGGGTACGGGGGGTGCGGACGTGGCTTCCCCCACGCGCCGGCTGTTCTGGTCGGCGCTGGCCGTCGCCCTCGCGCTGCTGGTGGTCGACCAGGGCACCAAATGGTGGGCCGTCAGCGCGCTGGGCGACTCCGAGACGATCCCCGTCATCGGCGACGCCATCCGCTTCCTGCTCGTCTACAACCCGGGCGCGGCGTTCTCCATGGGCACGGGCGTGACCTGGATCTTCACGGTCTTCGCGGGGGTCGCGGTGGTGGCGATCGGCTGGTACGCGTGGCGCGTGCGCTCCGTCCCGTGGACGTACGCGCTCGGCCTGCTCCTGGGCGGCGCCACGTCCCACTTCGGTGACCGCCTCCTCCGCGACCCGGGCTTCGGGCGCGGGCACGTGGTGGACTTCATCGACTACGCGGGCTTCTTCGTCGGCAACGTCGCGGACATCGGGATCTTCGCGGGGGCGGTGACGATCGTGGTGCTCTCGTTCAGGGGAATCGAGCCGACGGCCCCCGCGGAGCGAACGGATCACCCGACACCCCCGCCCGCCGCCGAACCGGCGGAGTGACCGCCTGCGGCAAGGCGGCACCGATCGCACCTCAGGCACGACGAAGGGGTGACGCCCCCAGGGCCGGGCCGCACCCGGGCCCGTCTGACGCCGAGGCCGGGAGTAACCGCCCGCGCGTGACCCGCAAACGCGACCACGGCCAGGCGGCCAAAGCCGGAAGTACCCGGCGGGGTCGGCCGCCACCGAACCGGCGGAGCGACCGACCGCGGCAAGGCGGCACCGATCGCACCTCAGGCACGACGAAGGGGTGACGCCCCCAGGGCCGGGCCGGGACTCGCGACGGGCCGGGCCGGGCCACGCCCCGCCCGGCTGATCACCGCATCGGCGCCCGTCCGGCGCCGCCCGCCGGCGAACCCGCAGGGTGATCGGCCACGACCGGCCCGCGCCGAACGCATCCACAGGCACCACGAGATGACGTCGCCCGACAGGACCCCGCCGTCGCTGCGGGCCGGGCTGCGCGCAACGCGCTGGAACCGGCCGCCCGCCCGCACGTACGCCCACCGCGCCTCGCGCACCCGGCACGTACCTGGCAACCGCGCCCCGCCCGCACCTACAGGCACCCGCCCCGCCCCCCGCCTACCCGTCAATCGCCTCGCGCCACTCGCGGACCGTTCGTTCTGATACCGGGGACGACCAGCCGTTCGGGCGGGCCGCGCTGCCGATGTGGAAAGCGTGCAGGCCGCCCGCGCGGAGTTGGGGCAGGTGGTCCAGTCGCAGGCCGCCGCCGACCAGGAGTTCGGGGCC
The DNA here is from genome assembly GCF_042714995.1 of Streptomyces sp. NPDC058665. Taxonomy (NCBI): domain Bacteria; kingdom Bacillati; phylum Actinomycetota; class Actinomycetes; order Kitasatosporales; family Streptomycetaceae; genus Streptomyces; species Streptomyces sp. NPDC058665. The sequence continues at coordinate 5,305 of NZ_JBHXRX010000086.1, read as the reverse complement.
GTAGCCCGGTTCGCCGTCGACCGCCGACGCCGCCTCCGCCAGCAGCACCGCGATGCCCGCGTCGACCCCGCCCGCCGAACCCGCCGTCAGATACGTGTCCAGGCCCGGCAGGTCCGCGAGCTGCTTGCGCAGCGCGTCGCGGTCCGACGCGCGGTCGATCGCCCGGTGGAACGTCCAGCGGCACGGGTCCAGTTCCGCGACCAGCCGCTCCACCGTGACGAGGTCCGGGTTGCCCGCGATGTCGAGGAAGCCGAGTACGAACTCGTCGGCGCCCTCCATCCGCAGCGCACCCACCGCGTTCACCAGCGCCTCCACCTCTTCCGGTGAGCCCGCCGAGAACCCGTCCTGGAGTCTGAGCATCACGCGCAGCGAGATGTCGACGGAGGCACGGATCTTGGCGAAGGTCTCGACCGCCGGGGTGAGGCCGTCCGCCGCCATGTCGGTGACCAGCTCAAGGCGGTCCGCCCCGCCGGCCTGGGCCGCGACTGCGTCCTCGGCGTCGAGAGCGATCACCTCCAGGACTGCGCGCTTGCTCATGGGAAACCATTCCGTTCGGGAGGCCGGTCGTGGGGGGTGCTACAGGTCTAGTCCAATAGGCAGCCTACGATGCCGCACACCGCGTCCGCATCACCAAACCCCCCGCACTTCACATCAGTGACCCCCGGTCCGCACCGTGAACGCCGCCGTCCGCACCTCCCCCTCGTGCCGGAAGTCGAAGAACAGCCGGTACGCGCCCTCGCTCGGCGCCGTCGCCCCGAAGGACACCCTCGCGCCCGACCGCCCGTCCGGATGGACGTGCAGATACGCGAGGTCTCCCGCGCGCAGGGCGACGAGATGGCCGTACGCGCCCAGGTAGGGCTGGAGGTTGGTGACGGGCCTGCCGCCCTTGCTGACCGTCAGTTTGATGTCGCTCGCCTTGCCGGGGGTCAGCTCGCCGTCGAGCGCGACCTGGTAACCGTCGACCTCGGCGGTGGCGCGGACCGGCGGGAGAGCGGACGGTTCGTACGGCCCCGATACGGCGAGGTCCGCGCCCAGTGTGAGGTTCGTCGCGGCAGCCGCGTGCCCGCCGTCGCCGTGCGCCTCACCCTTCTCCTCGGCCCCGCCCGCACCGCCCGGCGTGAAGTCGGCGAACACGCGGTAGTCGCCCGCCTTGGGCAGTTCGACGGGGATCGACCAAACACCGTCACCCGCCCGCACCGGGTGCAGATGACGGAAGACCGTCAGATCGCGCGAGGCGACGATGAAGTGCAGCTCCTTCTCGTGCTCCCGCTTGTACGAGGTGAGATTGCGGTCGTGCCCGTCCTTGATCGAGAACTTCAGTTGCGTACGGGCCCCCGCCGCGATCGCGGTCTTCTCGAGGGCGAGGCGGTAACCGCCGTCCGAGATCTGGAGCCCGCCCGCGGCCGGCTTCGCCGCACCCTCGCCCGCCGAGCCGTCCGCCTCCTTCCCCGCCTCCTTTCCCATGTCCGAGCCCGTCCCCGCCGCATGCTCCCGCTCATGCTTCGCGGGCGGCGGTTTCTCCGCCACGACGGGATCCGTCCCCGTCCCGACCCCGTACGCGATGCCGAACGTCGCGGCGAGCGCGGCGGCGTACGCGGTGATCCTGACTCCGGTGTTCGCGTTGATGTCCATGGTTCGAAGATACCCCTGGGGGGTATAAAGTCAAGCGAGGAACTACCCTTGCTTCAGATAGGGGCGAGGGGTATACCTGGACCAGGAGAGTGGATACCCCCCAGAGGTATCACCCTGGACGCAGAGGAGACGGCGAGTCATGAGCACCACACCGGCAACCGACACACCCACCGGCGCCCCCACCGCCCCGGCCCCCGCCAAGGCCGACGTCGAGCTCGCCATCGGTGGCATGACCTGCGCCTCGTGCGCGGCCCGTATCGAGAAGAAGCTGAACCGCATGGACGGCGTCGAGGCGACCGTCAACTACGCGACGGAGAAGGCCAAGGTCAGCTACGCGCAGGGCGATCTCTCCGTACGCGACCTGATCGCCACCGTCGAGGCCACCGGCTACACCGCCACCGAGCCACCCCCGCCCCGACCCCCGCAGGACGCGCCCGACACCCCCGCCCGCGACGACGACCAACTGCGCCCCCTCCGCCAGCGGTTGATCACGGCCGTCGTCCTCTCCGTGCCCGTCGTCGCGATGGCGATGGTCCCGGCCTTCCAGTTCGAGTTCTGGCAGTGGCTGTCGCTGACCCTGGCCGCCCCGGTCGTCACCTACGCCGCCTGGCCGTTCCACCGCGCCGCGTGGACCAACGCGAAACACGGCGCGGCGACGATGGACACGCTGATCTCGGTCGGTACGTCCGCCGCGTTCCTCTGGTCGCTGTGGGCGCTGTTCTTCGGTACGGCGGGCACGCCCGGAATGACCCACCCCTTCGAGCTGACGATCGAGCGCGGTGACGGCGCGGGGAACATCTACCTCGAAGCGGCGGCGGGCGTCACCGCCTTCATCCTGGCCGGCCGTTACTTCGAGGCCCGCGCCAAGCGCAAGGCGGGCGCCGCGCTCAAGGCCCTGATGGAGCTGGGCGCGAAGGAGGTCATCGTCCTGCGCGACGGCCGCGAAGTGACCGTGCCCACGGGGGAGTTGACGGTCGGCGACCGGTTCGTCGTACGGCCCGGGGAGAAGATCGCCACCGACGGCACCGTCACCGAGGGCACCTCCGCCGTCGACGCCTCCATGCTCACCGGCGAATCCGTCCCCGTCGAGGTCGGTCCCGGCGACACCGTCACCGGCGCCACCCTCAACGCCGGGGGCCGCCTCGTCGTGACCGCCACCCGCGTCGGCGCGGACACCCAACTCGCCCGCATGGCACGGATGGTCGAGGACGCGCAGAACGGCAAGGCCGCGGCCCAGCGCCTCGCGGACCGTATCTCCGCCGTCTTCGTCCCGGTCGTCATCGCGCTCGCGCTCGGCACGCTCGGCTTCTGGCTGGGCAACGGGGCGGGGCTGACGGCCGCCTTCACGGCCGCCGTCGCCGTACTGATCATCGCCTGCCCCTGCGCCCTCGGGCTCGCGACCCCGACCGCGCTCATGGTGGGTACGGGGCGCGGCGCCCAGCTCGGCATCCTCATCAAGGGCCCCGAAGTGCTGGAGTCCACCCGTAAGGTCGACACGATCGTCCTCGACAAGACCGGCACCGTCACCACCGGCAGGATGACCCTCCTCGCCGGCCACCCCGCCCCCGGCACGGACGAGACCGAACTCCTGCGCCTGGCGGGCGCCCTGGAGCACGCCTCCGAGCACCCCATCGCCCGCGCCGTCGCCACCGGTGCCGCCGACCGCACCGGCCCCCTCCCCACCCCGGAGGACTTCGCCAACGTCCCCGGCCTGGGAGTCCAGGGCATCGTGGAGGGCCACGCCGTCCTCGTGGGCCGAGAAAAACTTCTCGCCGAGTGGGAGATCCACCTCTCCGATGACCTGGCGGCCAGGAAGCGGGCCGCGGAGGCCGCGGGCCGTACGGTCGTCGCGGTCGCCTGGGACGGGGAGGCGCGCGGCATCCTCGAAGTCGCCGACGCCGTCAAGGACACCAGCGCCGAGGCGATCCGCCGTCTGCGGGCGCTCGGGCTGACCCCCGTCCTGCTCACCGGCGACAACACCACCGTCGCCGAAGCGGTCGCCAAGGAGGTCGGGATCGACGCCGACCAGGTCATCGCGGAGGTCATGCCCGAGGACAAGGTCGACGTCGTCAAGCGCCTCCAGGCGGAGGGCAGATCGGTCGCCATGGTGGGTGACGGCGTCAACGACGCCGCCGCACTCGCCCAGGCCGACCTCGGCCTGGCGATGGGCACCGGCACGGACGCCGCCATCGAAGCCGGCGACCTCACCCTCGTCACCGGCGATCTGCGCGCCGCCGCCGACGCCATCCGGCTCGCCCGCCGGACCCTCGGCACCATTCACGGCAACCTCTTCTGGGCCTTCGGCTACAACGTCGCCGCGCTTCCGCTCGCGGCGGCCGGACTGCTGAACCCGATGATCGCGGGCGCGGCCATGGCGTTCTCGTCGGTCTTCGTCGTCGGCAACTCGCTGCGGCTGCGGGGCTTCAAGGCGACCGTCTGAGCGGCACGAATGGCCGGGGCACAGCTTGCCCCCTCTGGTCCAGACCAGAGTCTTGACAGGCTGGCGCTTCACTTCTTAGATCAAAGAAGTGAAGCGCTTTCTGTCATAGACATGGCAATCGGCAATCGGGAATCCCGTGCCAACCCCGCCACCCCCCACCCAGGAAGGGATCGTCACGTGCTCACCAGGACACGTCTCGTACGACACCCGCTCCGCCTGCTCCTCCTGCTCGCCGCCCTCCTCGGCCTGGCCGCGCTCCCCGGCACCGGCCGCACCGCGTCGGCGGCCCCGGCGGCCCCGGCGGCCCCGGCGGCCCCCACGGCGCAGAACGCCGCAGACTTCAAGGTCCTCGGCTTCTACAGCGGCACCTGGGACGCCGCGCACATCAACTTCGTTCAAGAGGCGAACAAGTGGTTCCCGCAGACCGCCGCGGCGAACAACTTCTCGTACGAGTCGACCAACAACTGGAACCGGCTGACCGGCACCGGCCTCCAGGGCGTGGACGTCGTCCTCTTCCTCGACGACCTGCCGCAGAGCGCGGCCCAGCGGTCGGGCTTCGAGCAGTACATGCGTAACGGCGGTGGCTGGATGGGCTTCCACGTCTCCGCCTTCACCACGAGCGCCCAGTCGTGGCCCTGGTACCACAACGAGTTCCTCGGCAGCGGCAACTTCAGGTCCAACACCTGGGGCCCGACCACCGCCAAGCTGAAGACCGAGAACGCCTCGCACCCGGCGCTCGCGGGGATCCCGGCGACCTTCACCTCGTCGGTCAGCGAGTGGTACAGCTGGTCGAACAACCTCCGGTCGAACCCGAACATCAAGGTCCTGGCCTCGGTCGACCAGTCGAGCTTCCCGCTCGGTACGGACCCCAACCAGTCCTGGTACAGCGGCGACTACCCGATCCTGTGGACCAACAGCAACTACAAGATGCTGTACGCGAACTTCGGCCACAACGCGATGGACTACAACACCAACACGGGCCTGTCGTCGACGTTCGACAGCGCGACGCAGAACCGCTTCGTGGTCAACGGCCTGAAGTGGCTGGCCGCGCAGTAGCCACCGGCTGAGCCGCCCGCTCTCCCGCTCCCCGCCGCCGAGGCCGGGGCGCCGCGAGCGCAATACGCCGGTTCCCCCGCCCCCCCACCCCTGCCCCCCCCCCCCGCGGCCCCGCCGACCCCGCGGCCCGGCCACGTCTCCCCCACGCCCCGCCCCCCCCCCCCCCCCGCCGCCGGG
>NZ_JBHXRX010000085.1:0-30180 GCF_042714995.1 Streptomyces sp. NPDC058665 | reverse complement strand
GTCCTCGTACTGGGCGTACGTGGACTACTCCGACAACGCGGCGAGGTGCCGTGCCAGGCGTTCCGGGCCCGCGAAGATCCGCCGGACACGCCCTAGTGTCTCGTGATTCTCTTCGTGTTATCCGCGGTCAACTCGAAGCCGCTGGTCAGCGACCTACGGAGCTCCGTTCGGAGTGACAGCAACGGGAACACAAGACACCAGTGTCCTGGATAAGTGTCGGGGGTTCTCGTTCCATCCGTCGATCCATGCCCTGATGTCTTGCTCCAGGGCCTTCACGGAGGTGTGGACGCCGCGGCGGATGAGCTTGTCCGTCAACAGGCCGAACCACCGCTCGACCTGGTTCATCCAGGAGGAGCCGGCGGGGGACGGCGAGGTCTCGGATCTGGCTCGTTGGTGGGGCGGCCGCGGTAATGACCGCAGTTACGGTGAGCATGGCGTCGCTGGACATGGGCCTGAAGACCTGGCAGGGCTATTTCGGGTTCGATCTTGATGCTGATCTCGCCCAGTTGGGGACCAGTACCGCGAGTTCCTGTTTTGCTGCGTCTGATGAGGTTCGCGCACGCCACGGAGCAGATCGGGTCGCGACATGCGGTGCACTGGTTCAAAGCGCAAGTGCCGGTCCTGACGGGCGTCATGCCCTCGGGCAGTCCCCGGGGGGACGGCCCGAGGGTACCGCCACTGCTCAGCCCCCGAGCCCCGCCCTCCGCAGCGCGTCCGCCATTGCGCTGTTCGCGGGGGCCGGCGCGGACGACTTCGGTGAGGGCTGGCGCCTCGCGCCGGAGGCGCGCTTGCCGCCGCGCTGCTGCGGCGCACGCTCCCCGCCGCCCGGCTCCGGCTCGTCGTCCAGGCGCAGCGTCAGCGAGATCCGCTTGCGTGGGATGTCGACCTCGCGGACCTTCACCCGCACCACATCACCCGGCTTCACCACGTCGCGCGGGTCCTTCACGAACGTCCTCGACATCGCCGACACATGAACCAGCCCGTCCTGATGCACCCCGACGTCCACGAACGCCCCGAACGCCGCCACGTTCGTGACCACGCCCTCCAGCACCATCCCGGCGGTCAGGTCGCCGATCTTCTCGACACCGTCCATGAACGTCGCCGTCTTGAACGCCGGCCGCGGGTCCCGCCCCGGCTTCTCCAGCTCGCGCAGGATGTCCGTGACCGTCGGCAGCCCGAACGCGTCGTTCACGAAGTCGGCGGGCCGCAGCGAGCGCAGCGCCCCCGCGTTGCCCATCAGCGTCGCGACCTCGCTGCCCGTCGTCTTCACCATCGCGCGGACCACCGGATACGCCTCCGGGTGGACGGACGACGCGTCCAGCGGATCGTCCCCGTCCCGGATCCGCAGGAAGCCCGCGCACTGCTCGTACGCCTTCGGCCCCAGCCGCGCCACATCCTTCAGCGCGCGCCGCGAGCGGAACGGCCCGTTGGAGTCCCGGTGGGCGACGATGCTCGCGGCGAGACCCGTGCCGATGCCGGAGACCCGCGAAAGCAGCGGCGCGGACGCGGTGTTGACGTCGACGCCGACACCGTTCACACAGTCCTCGACGACCGCGTCGAGCGAGCGCGAGAGCTTCACCTCGGACAGGTCGTGCTGGTACTGGCCCACGCCGATCGACTTGGGGTCGATCTTGACCAGTTCGGCGAGCGGGTCCTGGAGCCGCCGCGCGATCGAGACGGCGCCCCGGATCGACACATCGAGGTCCGGCAGCTCCTGGGAGGCGAACGCGGAGGCGGAGTACACGGAGGCGCCCGCCTCCGAGACCATCACCTTCGTGAGCTTCAACTCCGGGTGTTTCGCGATCAGTTCGCCCGCCAGCTTGTCCGTCTCACGGGACGCCGTCCCGTTGCCGATGGCGATCAGGTCGACGGAGTGCTCGGCGCAGAGCCGCGCGAGCTTCGCCAGGGACTCGTCCCACTTGTTCGCAGGGACGTGCGGATAGATCGTGTCGATACCGACGACCTTGCCCGTCGCGTCGACGACGGCGACCTTGACCCCCGTACGGAAGCCCGGGTCGAGCCCGAGCGTCGCACGGGTCCCCGCGGGCGCGGCCAGCAGCAGATCGCGCAGGTTCGACGCGAAGACGCGTACCGCCTCGTCCTCGGCGGCCGTACGCAGCCGAAGCCGCAGGTCGATGCCGAGGTGCACGAGGATCCGGGTGCGCCAGGCCCAACGGACCGTGTCGGCAAGCCACTTGTCGCCCGGCCGGCCGCGGTCCGCGACGCCGAAGCGACGGGCGACCATGGACTCGTACGCGCTGGGCCCCGGCTGCGCGGCGGCGGCGTCGTCCGCCTCGGGCTCCAGGCTGAGGTCGAGGATCTCCTCCTTCTCGCCCCGGAAGAGCGCGAGCATCCGGTGCGAGGGAAGCGCGGTGAAGGCCTCGGCGAAGTCGAAGTAGTCGGCGAACTTCGCGGCCGGACCCTCCGTGGCGTTGCCCTTGCCCTCACGCACCTTCGCCGTGAGCCGCCCGCGCGTCCACATGCGCTCCCGCAGCTCACCGATGAGGTCGGCGTCCTCGGAGAAACGCTCGGTGAGGACGGCGCGGGCGCCTTCCAGCGCGGCGGCGGCGTCCGCGACACCCTTGTCGGCGTCGACGAACGCCGCCGCGGCGGCCAGGGGGTCGACCGACGGATTGGCGAGCAGCCCGTCGGCGAGCGGTTCGAGCCCGGCCTCACGGGCGATCTGCGCCTTCGTGCGCCGCTTGGGCTTGAACGGCAGATAGATGTCCTCAAGGCGCGACTTGGTGTCGGCGGCCCGGATCCGCGCCTCCAGGGCCTCGTCCAGCTTGCCCTGTTCGCGTACGGACTCCAGGATCGCCGTCCGGCGCTCCTCCAGTTCGCGCAGGTAGCGCAACCGCTCTTCGAGCGTGCGCAGCTGCGCGTCGTCGAGCATCTCGGTCGCTTCCTTGCGGTAGCGAGCGATGAACGGGACGGTCGACCCGCCGTCCAGCAGCTCGACGGCCGCCTTCACCTGCCGCTCACGTACGCCGAGTTCCTCGGCGATCCTGCCTTCGATGGACGTCGTCACGTTCTCCCCGACCCGGCTCTCGTGCTGGCTGTGCGTGTGCCTGCATTGTGCCGGGTGGCCGGGGGCCGTGTCGCGCGCCCTCTCCCGTAAGGCAGTCGTGGCGGGAGGCGGCCGGGTCAGACGCGGCGCGGGCGACCGCCGCCACGGGCGCCGCGCGAGGCGCCGCCGAAGAACTTGGCGACGAGCCGGAACGGCAGGGAGACCACGGTGGCGAGGGCGCCACCGACGGCGCGGAGTGCATCTGCGATGGCAGGCATGAGGCAGGGTCTGTCGTTTGGATCTTGCCGGGCTCGCGGTCCCTGGTGCCGCGCCTCGCCGCGTTGTCGTCGGTCGGCATGGCTCCGCCATGACTCCCTCCTCCGCCTTGCGATCCACGACACCAGACCCCGCTCCCTGATCCGGCCTGATCCAAACGACAGACCCTGAACCTCCTGGTAGACGTACGGGCCTCCCATCCGGGCCCGCACTCCCCGGGTTGCCGCTCAGCCGACCGGGAAACGTCAGCTCTTGCCGATGAGGTCCGCCGGGAACGCCCCGTTGCCGGTCGCCGTGACGAGGAATCCGCGCGCCAGCTCCGTCAGACGCTCCACCCCCTCGGCGCCCAGGTGCTCGTACGGCGCGCTGTCCAGCCGGTCCGTGTGGTCCTCCAGCCCGGCGCGGAGCGCGGTGCCCGCCTCGGTCAGCTCGCCCGCCTCGTCCACCAGCCCGCGCTCCCTCAGTCGGCCGGCGGCGGCGTCCCAGTCCGTACGGTGCCAGCCCCGGGTGCCGAGCACCCAGCGCGGGGTCATGCCCTTGCCGGTCGCGGTATGACTGACCAGTGCCTCGACCGGGTCGAGCCCGGCGGACAGCAGCGCGGTGAGATGACCGTCGCCCCGGTGTTCGCGGAGCAGCGTCGCCGCGTGCCAGTAGGCGAGATGCGGCTGCTCGGGGACCGGCAGGTCGGCGTGTGCGGCGTAGAGCGGCCGGGCGGTGCGGGTGCACGCCTCGGTGGCGCGCAGGGCGAGCCGGGCCGCCTCCGCCATCTCGTCGGACGCGACGGCCTCCTCACCGAGGACGCGCCGCAGGGTGGAGTCGACGGCGCGCAGCCTGGCGTCGAGGACGGTCTCGGGCGAGACGACGCACCAGACGGCGGGGACATGCTGGGCGACCAGCTCGTAGCTGAAGTTGTAGAAGGAGGCGGCGATCACACCGGGCCCGACCGCGCCCATCGCGGCACCGCGCCCGGCGAAGTACACGGCGCGCGGGTGGCCGACACCGGCACCGGCGAGTTCCTTGCCGAGGTCCGGGGAGAAGTAGACCGTCGAGTGGAGGGGATTGACGGCGTTGTGACAGCGGCGTCCGGCGCGCGGGGCGAGAGTGGTCATGCCCGTACGTTACCGACTGGTCGGTACGCCCGGGAACCCCGGGGACGCGACCCACATGTGCCCCACCAGACCGAACACGGTCCCGGGCTCTACTCCCGTACCGTCCACCCGAACCGCGGCTCGCGCCGTTCCAGGAACGCCGTCACGCCCTCCGCCCGGTCGCCGCTGACGCGCGCCTGCTCGTCCCAGTACGCGTCCCGGTCCTCGCGGCCCGCCGCGAACTCCTTCACCGCCGTCTGCGTCAGCCGGGAGCGCGAGGTCAGCACCCGGGTGAACTCGGCCACCCGCTTGCCCAGTTCGCCCGGTGCGAGCACCTCGTCCACCAGACCGACCCGCAGTGCGCGCTCGGTCTCGATCAACTCCCCTGAGAACAACAGGTACTTGGCGGTCGAGGGACCAACCAGCGAGACCAGCCGGCGGGTCGAAGACGACCGGTAGACGACAGCGAGCTTCGCCGGCGTGATCCCGAACCGCGCGCCCTCCTCCGCGAACCGCAGATCGCACGCGACCGCCAACTGGGCGCCACCGCCCACGCAGTAGCCCCGTACGGCCGCGAGCGTCGGCTTCGGGAACGCGGCCAGCGCCTCCTCAGCCCGCACGCTGAGGTCCCGTATCGCGTCGCCCGGCTCGCGCAGCGCCGCGATGTCGGCGCCCGCGCTGAACGAATCACCGGCGCCGGTGAGCACCAGCGCGTGTACGGCGGGGTCCGTCGCCATCCCGGCCAGCAGTTCGGGCAGCGCCCGCCACATGTCCGGGGTCAGCGCGTTGCGTTTGGCGGGATGGGAGATCGTGACGGTGGCGATCCCGTCGGCGACGGCGGTGGTCAGCCGCGGCGGTGCGGGCTCGGTGGGCTCCATGGCCGGATGCTATCCGGGCCGGCCGAACCCGCTGTTACCGACGGGTGGCACCGTCCGGCGGGGAGAAGCGCGCGGACCGGGCAGATCGGACAGATGGCCCGCACGGGCGCGCGCCTTTCAGAGACGGACAGGAAAACGACACGGCCGGTCAGTCGTCCGACTCGATGGAACGCACCCGGCTGCAATCCGTCGATAGATGCTGACTTCTGTTCAGTTCCCTGGTTCGCGCGGCCTCGTTCCCAAGACTCGGAGTCCGATGCACAGCGCGCTCGGAGCGCTGGTAAACCGAGGGTGGGTGTGCCGCGGTGATGGAGAGCCTCGGGAGTGTTCCGGCCAGACCGATGCCGTACGAGGGGGTCTGGCGGTTCACGGCCCCCGCGGTCGAGCTCTCCGTGCCGCATGCCCGGCACGCCGTACGTGATCTGCTGGTCCGGCAGGGCGCTCCGGTGTCCGACGAGACGGTCCAGGGGCTGCTGCTGATCGTCTCGGAGCTGGTGACCAACGCCGTACGGCACGCGGCCCTGCTCTCGCCCGAGCTGGCGGTGGAGGTCGCCATCGCCGCCGACTGGGTCCGGGTGTCCGTGGAGGACGACCATCCGTACCGGCCGAAGGCACTGGAACGGGACTACGCGCAGACCGGCGGGCGCGGTCTGCTGCTCGTCCGGGAGATCACCCGGGAGACGGGCGGCACGTGCGACGTCGAGCACACGGCGAACGGCGGGAAGATCGTCTGGGCGCTGCTCCCGCTGTCGCCCGACACCGTGGCGGCGCCGGCCCAGGAGACTGTGCCCGCCCAACAGGTCGTGCCCGTCCAGGAGGATCTGCCGACGCGGGAGACCCTGCCGGCCCAAGAGGCCGTCCATGAGGCCCAGGGGCATCCCGTCCCCCCGGCGGCCCCCTGATCACAGGGGGCCGAGCGAGCGCTACCAGCCCCCGGCGGGCCCCGTGAGTTCCCGGATCGCCGGGCGCGCCGCGTCGAGCACGGTCATGAACCACGCCGAGAACGGGGCCGTCCGGTGCCGCTCCGCCAGCTCCACCGGCGTGACGTACGCCGTGTCGCCGATCTCCGCGGGGTTCGGCCGCAGCGTCGCCTGAGGGAGCCCCACGAAGAGGTGGTTGTACTCGTGCTCGACCAGCCCGGACCCCGGGTCCGGGTGGTTGTAGCGGACCGTGCCCGCCTCGGCGAGGAGCTTGGGCGAGATGCCGAGTTCTTCGTACGTACGCCGGGCGGCGGCGGCGAAGGGCGCCTCACCGGGATACGGGTGCCCGCAGCAGCTGTTCGACCAGACGCCGGGGGAGTGGTACTTGCCGAGCGCGCGGCGCTGGATCAGCAGCCTGCCCTGCTCGTCGAAGAGGAAGACGGAGAACGCCCGGTGCAGCTGACCCGGTGGCTGATGGGCCGCGAGCTTCTCCGCCGTGCCGATGGTGTTGCCGCCCTCGTCGACCAGCTCCAGCATGATCGCTTCTTGTGCGCCGCCGTTCGGCGAGCTGCTCGTCGCAGTGACAGGTGTGGTCGGCATAGCCATCCTTCGCATCGGTCCTCGGCCCCCAAGTCTGCCGTACAAGAGTCTCCTGTCCGCACTTCCGCGAAACGGGCATGTCCGGCCCCGGAATGTGCTCCGCGGGGGCGGACATGCCCGTTACGGCCTGGCTTTCGCCGGCGGCGGACCCGCTCAGTGGCAGAGGTTCGCCTCGTGCTCGGCGTGCCCCACGGGCTCCAGCTGGAAGGTGCAGTGCTCGACGTCGAAGTGGGAGCCGAGGCACCCCTGGAGATCGTGCAGCATCTTCTCGTGCCCGACGCTGTCCAGCACCGACTGGCTCACCACCACATGCGCCGAGAGCACCGGCATGCCCGAGGTGATCGTCCAGGCGTGCAGATCGTGCACGTCCTCCACGCCGGGAAGCGCCACTATGTGCTCCCTGACCTCCGCCATGTCCACGCCCTTGGGCGCCGCCTCCAGCAGTACGTTCAGCGTCTCGCGCAGGAGCTTCACCGTCCTCGGGACGATCATCAGGCCGATCACCAGGGAGGCGATCGGGTCGGCCGCCTGCCAGCCGGTGGTGAGGATGATCGTCGCGGAGACCAGGACCGTGACCGAACCGAGGGTGTCGGCCAGCACCTCCAGATACGCCCCGCGCACATTGAGACTCTCCTTCTGCCCGCGCATCAGCAGGGAGAGCGAGATGAGGTTCGCGACCATACCGACGGCCGCGAAGATGATCGCGAGCCCGCCCTTGGTCTCGGCGGGGGTGATGAAGCGCTCGATCGCCTCGAAGAGCAGGAAGCCGCCGACGCCCAGCAGGAGCAGACAGTTGGCGAGCGCGGCCAGGATCTCGGCGCGGGCCAGCCCGAACGTACGGTTGCCCGTCGTCGGGCGGTTGGCGAAATGGATCGCGAGCAGCGCCAGCGCGAGCCCGACGGCGTCCGTGGCCATATGGGCGGCGTCGGCGACCAGCGCCAGGGAGTCGGAGGCGATGCCGCCGATGATCTCCATGACCATGACCGAGAGGGTGATCCCCAGCGCGATCCGCAGCCGCCCCGCGTACGCGGCGGTCGTGGTCCCCGGCGGTGGCGCGCCGCCGTGCATGTGCCCGTGATCGTGCCCAGCCCCCATGGGTTTCCTCCCGGTGTGTTCGAGCCGATGCGGCCAGTGAACTACGGGTGGGGGGTATCGGGCAACACGGGGCTGAACACCGTTGTCATTACCCCTGACCTGCGGTGATGTCCGCAGGTCAGAGGAGCGACAAGATCGTTTACGGCTCAGTCCGCCGACAGCTCCGGGTGCCGCAGCCGCCAGCCTTCCCACGCCGATTCGACCATTTCGCGTACCCCGCGCCGCGCCGTCCAGCCCAGGTCCGCGGTGATCGAATCGACCGAAGCGACGGCCTTGGCCGCGTCGCCCGGCCGGCGCGGTTCGACGACCGGGGGAGCCCGGTGGCCGGTGACCTCGCCCACCAGATCCGCGAGCTCGCGCACCGAGACGCCCTCGCCGCGCCCGATGTTGTACGTCACGTCGCCGGGCGCGTTCTGCGCGGCAAGCCGCCGGGCCACCGCGAGATGGGCGTCGGCGAGGTCGGCGACATGGATGTAGTCCCGTACGCAGGTGCCGTCGGGCGTCGGATAGTCCGCGCCGAAGATCCGCACCGGCTCGCCGCGGGTGATCCGGTCGAAGAACATCGGGATGATGTTGAACACCCCGGTGTCCGCCAGCTCGGGGCGCGCCGCCCCCGCCACGTTGAAGTAGCGCAGACACGCGGTGGACAGCGAGTGGGCCCGGCCCGTGGCGCGTACCAGCCACTCGCCCGTGAGCTTCGTCTCGCCGTACGGATTGATCGGCACGGCCGGGGTCTTCTCGGTGATCAGCTCCACGTCGGGCACGCCGTACACGGCGGCCGACGACGAGAACAGGAACCGCTCGACCCCGGCGGCGACCACGGCTTCCAGCAGCACGGTGAGTCCGTGCACGTTCTCCCGGTAGTAGGTGAGCGGCCGCTCGACCGATTCGCCGACCTGCTTCTTCGCGGCGAGATGCACCACACCGGTCACCGTGTGCTCGGCCAGCGCCCGGTCGACGGCCTCCCGGTCGAGCAACGAGCCCCGCACCAGAGGGATTTCGGCGGGCAGCCGGTCCGCGACGCCGGACGAGACATCGTCGAGGACGACGACCCGCTCACCCGCCTCCGTCATGGACCGCGCCACATGCGCCCCGATGTACCCCGCTCCACCTGTGATCAGCCAAGTCATGCCGTCAGCCTAGGCGGTGCCGTTGGGGTGGCCGGAGGGTCGCCCCGGGCGGTCGCCCCGGGCGGCCCGGTAGTCGTACGGTTACCGGACGTTCACCCGGCGGTCGTGGCTTCGACGGTGCAGACCGTGCGGAGTCGGATATGTCTAACGGAGCCCGTGCGGGTATCCGACGGCCACGGTTTGTGAGGCGGGGCACCGATCGACAATGATGATCTCCCGGCGGGCCGGAATTGGCCCGGCTCATGGCGTCCGGGGCATGAACAGGCGATGAACGCAGTCTTCCGTTCATCCGATAGCCTCTGCCGACATGCCGTCGGCCCGGACCCCGGGGCAGAGCCGCCGCACGTCCGCCCTGTCAGTGTCAAGGAGTGAATTCGTCTGTCGACCGCCATCCTCACCGGCACACCGGTACCCGGATCGCCGCTCGAAGGCGATCTGCGGTCGCTGGGATTCGACGTGCGCACCGCGCCCGACGCCGCCGGGGCCCTGAGCCTGCTCGCCGCGGTCCCCACCGCTGACCGCGTCGCCTTGGTCGACCAGCGCTTCGTCGGTCATCTCCACACGCTGCGGCTGGCGTTGACCGATCCCCGGTTCCCGGCGGCGGCCGTCACCGGCGCGCTGACCGCGCGCCCCGAGGCGCGTGCGGCGCTCTCCGCCGCGCTGACCACCGTGACGAACGGCACGGCCGCGGGCCGTACGAGCGCGACGACCGACGCCCCCGCCGTACGCACCGGTGGCACCGGCGTGGTCACCGAGACCGGCCGGCCCGCCACTCGCAGCGCGCCCGTCACCCACACCGCGCCCGTCACCACCGAGCTCCCCCTCGCCGACCGGGTCACCGCCGCGCTCGAAGCCGACGGCACCGACGTACGGCACCCCGAACTCGGCTCTCTCGTCGCCGCCGTCCCCGACGCACCGGCCGCCCGCGAACAGGCGCTCGCCGCCGTCGCGGCCGTGGACGACGAGGCCGTACGGCTGCGCTCCGCCGTGAAGGCCCGCGACGGCTTCTTCACCACCTTCTGCATCAGCCCCTACTCCCGCTACCTCGCCCGCTGGTGCGCCCGGCGCGGTCTGACCCCCAACCAGGTCACCACCGCGTCCCTGCTCACCGCCCTGGTCGCGGCGGGCTGCGCGGCCACCGGCACCCGGGGCGGCTTCGTCGCCGCCGGACTGCTGCTGCTTTTCTCCTTCGTGCTCGACTGCACCGACGGACAGCTCGCCCGCTACTCGCTCCAGTACTCCACGCTGGGCGCCTGGCTGGACGCGACCTTCGACCGGGCCAAGGAGTACGCGTACTACGCGGGTCTCGCGCTCGGCGCCGCCCGCGGCGGTGACGACATCTGGGCGCTCGCGCTCGCCGCGATGGTCCTCCAGTCGGTCCGCCACTACGTCGACTTCGCCTTCAACGAGGCCAACGCCGACAGCACGGCCGCCACCGTCAACGGCAAGGCCGTCGTCGGCACCCCCACCACCGCGCTCTCCAGCAGGCTCGACAGCGTCGGCTGGACCGTCTGGGTGCGCCGAATGATCGTCCTGCCGATCGGCGAGCGCTGGGCGATGATCGCGGTCCTCACCGCCGTGACCACGCCCCGGATCGTCTTCTACGCGCTCCTCGCCGGCTGCGCCTTCGCCGCCTGCTACACCACCGCAGGCCGCGTCCTGCGCTCGGTGACCCGCAAGGCCGTCCGGACCGACCGCGCCGCCCAGGCGCTCGACGACCTCGCCGACACCGGACCGCTCGCCGAACTGGTCGCCCGCGCGGTGCGCCGCCCGGCCCGCGCACTGCCCGGCATACTCCCGCTCCTGATCGCCGTCGCGGGCGGCGCCGCCGCTGTCGCGACGGCGGCCTTCGGCCCGCTCGGCAGCCCCGTACTCGTCCTCGGCGCGCTCGTGTACGTCATCACGTCGGGGATCGCCGTGGCCCAGCGGATGGGCGGCCCGCTCGACTGGCTCGTCCCGCCGGTCTTCCGGGCGACCGAGTACTGCGCCGTCCTGGTCATCGCCGCCCGCACCGACGTCCCCGGCGCCTTGCCCGCCGCCTTCGGGCTGGTCGCGGCCGTCGCCTACCACCACTACGACACCGTGTACCGCATCCGTGGCGGCGCCGGGGCCCCGCCCCGTGGGCTGGTCCGGGCACTCGGCGGACACGAGGGCCGCACGCTCCTCGTGGCCGCGCTCGCCGCCTTCTCCACGGCCGAATCCGACCTGCCGCCGGGACTGACGGTGCTCGCCGTCGTCGTCGCCGTGATCGCGCTCACGGAGTCCATCCGGTTCTGGGTGTCCTCGGGAGCCCCCGCCGTACACGACGAAGGAGAAACCGCATGATCGGCCTTGTCCTGGCAGCCGGTGCCGGAAGGCGTCTGCGCCCCTACACCGACACGCTCCCCAAGGCCCTCGTGCCCGTGGACGGCGACACGACCGTCCTCGACCTGACGCTCGGCAACTTCGCGGAGATCGGGCTCACCGAGGCCGCGATCGTCGTCGGCTACCGCAAGAAGGCCGTGTACGAGCGCAAGGCGGCCCTGGAGGCGAAGTACGGCCTCAGCCTCACCCTCGTCGACAACGACAAGGCCGAGGAGTGGAACAACGCCTACTCCCTGTGGTGCGCCCGCGACCTCATCAAGCGCGGCGTGATCCTCGCCAACGGCGACACCGTCCACCCCGTCTCCGTCGAGCGCACGCTGCTCGCCTCCCGCGGCGACGGCCGGAAGATCATCCTCGCCCTCGACGCGGTGAAGCAGCTCGCCGACGAGGAGATGAAGGTCATCACCGAGGCGGACAACGGCGTACGGCGGATCACGAAGCTGATGGACCCGACCACCGCCACCGGCGAGTACATCGGCGTCACGCTCATCGAGCCCGAGGCCGCCGACGAACTCGCCGACGCCCTCAAGGCCACCTTCGAGCGCGACCCCGACCTCTACTACGAGGACGGCTACCAGGAACTCGTGGACAGAGGCTTCACCATCGACGTCGCCCCCATCGGCGACGTCCCCTGGGTGGAGATCGACAACCACGACGACCTCGCGAAGGGCCGTGTCATCGCGTGCCAGTACTGACCCGACTCATCCCGTCCCCGGTCGTCGTCGACATCACCAGCGGCGCCATGGACGACCTCGCCGGCCTCCTCGCCGACCAGCGGATCTCCGCGTCCGGCAGGCTCGCCCTCGCCGTCAGCGGGGGCTCCGGCCAGGCGCTGCGCGAGAAGCTGGCGCCCCTGCTGCCCGACGCCGACTGGTTCCTGGTCGCGGACGGCACGATCGACTGCGCGGTCAAGCTCGCCGACGACATAAAGGGCAAGCGGTACGACGCGGTCGTCGGGCTCGGCGGCGGCAAGATCATCGACGTCGCGAAGTACGCGGCGGCCCGCGTGGGCCTGCCGATGGTGGCCGTCGCCACCAACCTCTCGCATGACGGCATCTGCTCGCCGATCGCCACCCTGGACAACGACAACGGCCGTGGCTCGTACGGCGTCCCGACGCCCATCGCCATCGTCGTGGACCTCGACGTCATCCGTGACGCCCCGGCCCGCTTCATCCGCTCCGGCATCGGCGACGCGCTCTCCAACCTCTCCGCCATCGCCGACTGGGAGCTGTCCCACGAGATCACCGGCGAGCCCGTGGACGGCCTGGCCGCCGCCATGGGCCGGACCGCCGGCGAGGCCGTCCTGCGCCACCCCGGCACGGTCGGCAACGACGCGTTCCTCACCGTCCTGGCTGAGGCGCTCGTCCTCACCGGTATCGCCATGTCGATCAGCGGCGACTCCCGCCCGTCGTCCGGCGCCTGCCACGAGATCAGCCACGCCTTCGACCTGCTCCACCCCAAGAGGGCGGCCAGCCACGGCGAGCAGGTCGGGATCGGCGCCGCCTTCGCGATGCATCTGCGCGGCGCCCGCGAGCAGTCCGGGCTCATCGCCGAGGTCCTGCGCAGACATGAGATGCCGGTGCTGCCCGAGCAGATCGGCTTCACCGCCGACGAGTTCGTGCGGGCCGTCGAATACGCGCCCCAGACCAGACCGGGCCGCTTCACGATCCTCGAGCACCTCGACCTGTCCACCGACCAGATCAGGGACGCGTACGCCGACTATGCCAAGACCATCAGTAGCTGAACTCCGTCCGGTCGTTCACCCCCCGGGCGTCAAGGACCGGCGGAGCGGCGAGCACTGGGGGGGCCGGCTCTACATGCGCGAGATCTCCCTGCGTGTCGACCGGTACCTGGTGAACACACGGGTCACGCCCAACCAGCTGACCTATGTGATGACCGTCGCCGGCGCCCTGGCCGCCCCCGCCCTCCTGGTGCCGGGGATCGCGGGCGCGGTGCTCGGCGTGCTGATGGTCCAGCTCTATCTGCTGCTGGACTGCGTCGACGGTGAGGTCGCCCGCTGGAAGAAGCAGTACTCGATGACCGGGGTGTATCTGGACCGGGTCGCCGCCTATCTGTGCGACGCCGCGGTCCTGGTCGGCTTCGGGCTGCGCGCCGCCGACCTGTGGGGCTCGGGGCGGATCGACTGGCTGTGGGCCTTCCTCGGCACGCTCGCCGCCCTCGGCGCCATCCTGATCAAGGCGGAGACCGACCTGGTGGGCGTCGCCCGCCATCAGCAGGGCCTGGCCCCGGTGAAGGAGGCGGCCTCCGAGCCGCGTTCGTCCGGTATGGCGCTGGCCCGCAGGGCCGCCGGGGCGCTGAAGTTCCACCGGCTCATCCTCGGTATCGAGGCGTCCCTGCTGATCCTGGTCCTGGCGATCCTGGACTCGGTCAGGGGCGACCTGTTCTTCTCCCGCCTCGGCGTCGCCGTGCTGGCCGGCATCGCCCTCGTACAGACACTGCTGCACCTGGTGTCCGTACTCGCCTCCAGCAGGCTGAGGTGAGTGACATGCGTCTCGGTGCGGTGATCATCACCATGGGCAACCGCCCCGACGACCTCCGCGCCCTGATCGACTCCGTCGCCAAGCAGGACGGCGACCCGATCGACGTCGTGGTCGTGGGCAACGGCGCCCCGACCGGCGACGTGCCCGACGGCGTACGCACCGTCGAGCTGCCCGAGAACCTCGGTATCCCCGGTGGCCGCAACGTCGGCATCGAGGCCTTCGGGCCCGGCGGCTCCGACGTGGACGTCCTGCTCTTCCTGGACGACGACGGGCTGCTGCCCGGCGCCGACACCGCCGAGCTGGTCCGTGAGGCGTTCGCCGCCGACCCGGTCCTCGGCATTGTCAGCTTTCGGATCGCCGACCCCGACACCGGGCTCACCCAGCGCCGCCACGTCCCCCGGCTGCGGGCCTCGGACCCGATGCGCTCGTCGCGGGTGACGACCTTCCTGGGCGGCGCCAACGCCGTCCGTACGCGGGTCATCGCCGAGGTCGGCTCCCTGCCGGGCGACTTCTTCTACGCCCACGAGGAGACCGACCTGGCCTGGCGGGCGCTGGACGCCGGCTGGATGATCGACTACCGCGCCGACATGGTCCTTTTCCACCCCACGATGCCGCCGTCACGGCACGCGGTCTACCACCGCATGGTGGCCCGCAACCGGGTCTGGCTCGCCCGCCGCAACCTGCCGGCGCCGGTCGTCCCCGTCTATCTCGGCGTCTGGATCCTGCTCACCCTGGCCCGCCGCCCCACCGTCCCGGCGCTCAAGGCATGGTTCGGCGGTTTCCGGGAAGGCTGGACGACTCCGTGCGGTCCCCGCCGGCCCATGAAGTGGCGTACGGTGTGGCGGCTGACCCGTCTGGGCCGACCGCCTGTCATCTGACAGGCTCGGTTCTGAGAGCATCGGGGATAACAACCGGGTCACGGCGGTTCACGCGTGCCCGACCGGCTGCGCATCTTGAACACGAAAGTTTCAACTTGTGAGTGAGACAACCCATGACGGCGCGATCGCGATGAGCGCCCCGCCGTCTCCCGACGACGGTCTGTCCTCGGCCGAACTGGCCGCCAAGTACGGCCTGTCGGTGAGCGGTGCCCGTCCGGGACTGGCCGAGTACGTCCGCAAGCTGTGGAGCCGGCGCCATTTCATCTTCGCCTTCTCGCAGGCGAAGCTGACGGCCCAGTACAGCCAGGCGAAGCTCGGACAGCTCTGGCAGGTGGCGACCCCGCTGCTCAATGCCTTCGTCTACTTCTTGATCTTCGGCCTGATCCTGAACGCCGGCCGGGGGATGGAGATCCGCGTCTACATCCCGTTCCTGGTGACTGGCGTGTTCGTGTTCGCCTTCACCCAGACGTCCGTGATGGCGGGCGTGAAGTCGATCTCGGGCAACCTCGGGCTGGTGCGCGCCCTGCACTTCCCCCGGGCCTCGCTGCCCATCTCCTTCGCGCTCCAGCAGCTCCAGCAACTGCTGTTCTCGATGATCGTGCTGCTGGCCGTGGTGGTTGCCTTCGGCAGCCTCCCGGGCCTGTCCTGGCTGCTGGTGCTGCCCGTCCTGGTGCTCCAGTTCTTCTTCAACACCGGCCTGGCGCTGATCATGGCGCGGCTGGGAAGCAAGACGCCGGACCTCGCGCAGCTCATGCCGTTCATCATGCGCACCTGGATGTACGCGTCCGGCGTGATGTTCTCGATCCCCCTGATGCTGGCGAACAAGCCGGACTGGCCGACCTGGATCGTCGACGTCCTCCAGTACAACCCCGCCGCCATCTACATGGACCTCATCCGCTTCGCGCTGATCGACGGTTACGGCTCCGAGAACCTGCCCCAGCATGTGTGGGCGTCGGGTCTCGCCTGGTCGCTGCTCGTCGGCATCGCCGGCTTTGTGTACTTCTGGAAGGCTGAGGAACGGTACGGCCGTGGCTGACCCCATCGAGCAGGGACGTATCCCCACCGTCATCGCCGACGACGTGCACATCGTGTACCGCGTCAACGGCGGCGGTGGCGGCAAGGGCAACGCGACCGCGGCGCTGAGCCGCATACTCAGGCGCGACAAGGGCCAGGAACGCGGAGTCCGCAAGGTCCACGCCGTGCGGGGTGTCAGCTTCACCGCGTACCGCGGCGAGGCGATCGGCCTCATCGGCACCAACGGCTCCGGCAAGTCGACCCTGCTGCGCGCCATCGCCGGACTGCTGCCCACCGAGCACGGCAAGGTGTTCACCGACGGTCAGCCCTCGCTGCTCGGTGTGAACGCCGCGCTGATGAACGACCTCACCGGCGAGCGCAACGTCATCCTCGGCGGTCTGGCCATGGGAATGTCGCGCGAGCAGGTGCGCGAGCGCTACCAGTCGATCGTCGACTTCTCCGGCATCAACGAGAAGGGCGACTTCATAACCCTGCCGATGCGCACATATTCATCCGGCATGGCCGCCCGGCTCCGTTTCTCCATCGCGGCGGCCAAGGACCATGACGTCCTGATGATCGACGAGGCGCTGGCCACCGGCGACCGCAAGTTCCAGATCCGCTCCGAGGCGCGGATCCGCGAGCTGCGCAAGGAGGCGGGCACGGTCTTCCTGGTCAGTCACAGCAACAAGTCGATCAGGGACACCTGCGACCGGGTGCTGTGGCTGGAGAGGGGCGAGCTCCTGATGGACGGCCCGACGGACGAGGTGCTCAAGGCGTACGAGAGGGAGACCGGCAAGTAGCCGTATCCCCAAGGGAGTTCGAACACCAGGCACGTACACCGAGGCGGCCCCCACCGGATCGATTCCGGCGGGGACCGCCTCGGTGTACGTCGGGCGATCGAACGTTCGATCGAGAGTGTGACCGCCGGCCCGCCGCTGCCCCGGAAGCACCCCGGGGGAGTGTGCGGCGGCCCCGCCCGCTCCCGCCCGGCCCCCGGAATCGTCAAAGTTGCGTCAAGTCCGGTGCCGCTGAGGAAGGTTGAGGCGGGCCGTGATGTTGTCGTTGTGCGCGAGACGCCCCGGCGCGGGCCTGGGCGTTGTACAACGTAAGCTGTACCGGTGCTGATTCGTGGCAAGAGCGGCGATACGTCCGTGAGCCCCGGCTGACCGGCCGCGGATCCGCCCATATCGGCGGTATCCCAGTCGCCAGGCCGCGCGGCGTGTCCGAAATGGGATGTTTGGGTCGGCAGTGTAGAACGGGAGACGTGACGGCAATGACGGTTGATCTCCAGCTCCGCGAGGGTCGCGCCGTCCCCGCAGCAGGCGGTCCGCGGTGACGGGCGCCTCCCAGAGGCAGACCGAGACCTCCGCGCGGGCCACGCTCGACAAGGCGTCGGGTGAGAACTTCCCCGTCGCCCCCTTCTTCCTGCCCCGCGCCTGGCGCGAGGATCTGATGGCCGTCTACGGCTTCGCCCGCCTCGTCGACGACATCGGCGACGGCGACCTCGCCCCCGGCGGCGCCGACGCCCGCCACCTCGGCCTCGACCCCGCGGCGACGGACGACCGGCTCGCCATGCTGGACGCCTTCGAGACCGACCTGCGCCGGGTGTTCGACCCCGCGGGACCGGCCCCCGGTCATCCGCTGCTCGGACTGCTCACGCCGACCGTACGGCGCCACGACCTCACCCCCGAGCCGTTCCTCCGGCTGATCGAGGCCAACCGCCAGGACCAGTCCGTACGCCGCTACGGCACCTACGACGACCTCCTCGCCTACTGCGAACTTTCGGCCAATCCCGTCGGCCGTCTCGTCCTCGCGATCACCGGCACCGCGACCCCCGAGCGCGTCCGCCGCTCCGACGCCGTCTGCACCGCGCTCCAGATCGTCGAACATCTCCAGGACGTCACCGAGGACCTGGCGAGCGACCGGATCTATCTGCCCGCCGACGACATGAAGCGGTTCCATGTCACCGAGGAGGACCTCGCCGCGCCGACGGCGAACGCGTCCGTCCGGAGCCTGATCGCCTTCGAGGCCGACCGCGCCGGTCAACTCCTCGACGAGGGAGGGCCGTTGGTCCACAGCGTCCGGGGCAGGCTCAGACTTCTGCTGGCCGGATTCGTCGGCGGGGGGCGTGCCGCCCTCTCCTCGGTCGCCGCCGTGGGACACGATGTACTGCCCGGACCGCCCAGAGCGACCACACCACGTCTGCTGCGTGAAGTGGGAGCAGTCCTGCGGAAAACGCACAGAAAGGGGTGAGCCGGATCGTGGAGGGACAGTCCCCCGTGTCGGCGCCGGTACAGGCCGCGTACAGCTACTGCGAGACCGTCACCGGGCAGCAGGCCCGTAATTTCGCCTACGGCATCCGGCTGCTGCCCGCCGACAAACGGCAGGCCATGTCGGCGCTGTACGCGTTCTCGCGGCGCGTCGACGACATCGGCGACGGCACGCTGGAGCCCGGGGCCAAGCAGTCGAGACTTGAGGACACCCGTGGCCTCCTCGGCCGGATCAGGAACGGCGGCGTCGAGGAGGACGACACCGACCCCGTCGCCGTCGCGCTCGCCGACGCGGCCCGCCGCTTCCCGCTCCCGCTCGGCGGACTCGACGAACTGATCGACGGCGTCCTGATGGACGTCAAGGGTGAGACGTACGAGACATGGGACGACCTCAAGATCTACTGCCGGTGCGTCGCCGGAGCCATCGGGCGGCTCTCGCTCGGGGTGTTCGGCACCGACCCCACAGGGCCCGGCGCGGAGCGTGCGTCCGAGTACGCCGACACCCTCGGTCTGGCGCTCCAGTTGACCAACATCCTGCGTGACGTGCGCGAGGACGCGGGCAACGGGCGCACCTATCTGCCCGCCGACGATCTCGCCAAGTTCGGCTGCTCGGCCGGGTTCGACAGCGCGACGCCGCCCGCCGGCTCCGACTTCGCCGGGCTCGTCCACTTCGAGGCCAGACGGGCCCGCGCGCTGTTCGCCGAGGGTTACCGGCTGCTGCCCATGCTCGACCGGCGCAGCGGCGCCTGTGTCGCCGCCATGGCGGGCATCTACCGCAGGCTGCTCGACCGCATCGAACGCGACCCCGAGGCCGTCCTGCGCGGCCGGGTCTCGCTGCCCGGACGCGAGAAGGCGTACGTCGCGGTGCGCGGCCTCTCCGGCTTCGACGCCAGGAACATCTCCCGGCAGGCCGTCAGGAGGCGACCGTGACGCCGCTGTCCGGCACCGGCGACCGTGGTGATCGGGGCGACCGCGGTGGTGCGCGATCAACCTCCCCGGGACCTGGCGCGTCCCTGACTGCGACAGTCGCGGGGGAGGGCGCATGACGACATCCGGAAGCACGACATCGCGCCACGCGGTCGTCGTCGGCGGCGGTATCGCCGGTGTGACCGCCGCGCTTCAGCTCGCCGACGCCGGGGTGCGGGTGACGCTCGTCGAGGGCCGCCCGCGCCTCGGAGGGCTCGCCTTCTCCTTCACCCGCGGCGAGTTGACCGTCGACAACGGCCAGCATGTGTACCTGCGCTGCTGCACGGCGTACCGGTGGTTCCTCGACCGGGTCGACGGCGCCGGCCTCGCCCCCGTACAGGACCGGCTCGACGTTCCCGTACTCGACGTGGGACGCGCGGGCCGGCCCCGGGTCGGACGGCTGAGCCGCAACGCCCTGCCCGTACCGCTGCATCTGGCCGGCGGACTCGCCACCTACCCGCACCTCTCGCTCGCCGAGAAGGCCTCCGTAGGACGCGCCGCGCTGGCGCTCAAGGCGCTCGACCCGGCCGACCCCGCCCTCGACGGCGTCGACTTCGCGACCTGGCTCGGCCGCCACGGCCAGTCGGCGCGCGCCGTCGAGGCGTTGTGGAACCTCGTCTGCGTCGCCACCCTCAACGTCCGCGCCGAGCAGGCATCCATGGGCCTGGCCGCGATGGTCTTCAAGACCGGGCTGCTCTCCGAGCGCGGCGCCGCCGACATCGGCTGGGCCCGGGTGCCGCTCGGTGAACTGCACGACACACTCGCCCGCAAGGCCCTCGACGCGGCGGGCGTACGGACCGAACTGCGCACCCGCGTCTCGGCGGTGACCCGCACCGGGGACGGCCGCTGGAGCGTCGACGTACCGGGCGAGCGCATCGAGGCGGACACGGTGATCCTCGCGGTTCCGCAGAGCGAGACCCACGCGCTGCTGCCGGACGGCGCGCTCGACCAGCCGGGCCGCCTTCTCGACATCGGCACGTCGCCGATCCTCAACGTCCACGTCGTCTACGACCGCAAGGTGCTGCGCCGCCCCTTCCTCGCCGCACTCGGCACCCCCGTCCAGTGGGTCTTCGACCGGACGGACGCCTCGGGGCTGAAGGAGGGGCAGTACGTGGCGCTGTCGCAGTCGGCGGTCGCGGACGAGATCGACCTGCCCGTCGCGGAGCTTCGCGCGCGCTATCTGCCCGAGCTGAAACGTCTTCTTCCGGCCGCGCGGAGCGCCGAGGTGCGGGACTTCTTCGTGACGCGTGAGCGCACGGCGACGTTCGCCCCCACGCCCGGAGTCGGGCGGCTGAGACCCGGCGCGCGGACGCGCGCACCCGGCCTCTTCCTGGCGGGGGCGTGGACCGCGACCGGCTGGCCAGCGACTATGGAGGGCGCGGTCCGCAGCGGATTCAGCGCGGCGGGCGCGGCCCTGTCCGAACTCGGCCGCACCCATCGGCATCCCCTCCGGGAGGCCGCGTGAGGCCGGACGCCGCGGTGAAAGGCGCGGCGGGCGGGAGCTCGGTGAGCGACACCGCGACGAGTGACGGCGCGGCAAGGACAAGTACGGCGACGACGCGTACGGGCCCCATCAGGACTGCAACAAGAGGAGAAACCGTGCCGACTGTGCCCCCGGCTGATCCGGCTGTCGACACCGCGGACGTCTTCGCGCTGCTGGAGCGCGGCCGTGCCCTTTCCACCCCCGTGCTGCGGGCCGCCATCGGCCGGCTCGCCCCGCCGATGGACACCGTCGCCGCCTACCACTTCGGCTGGATCGACGCCGATGGCCGGCCCGCCGACGGTGACGGCGGCAAGGCCGTACGCCCCGCGCTCGCGCTGCTGTCGGCCGAGGCGGCGGGAGCGGCGGCCGAGACCGGTGTCCCCGGCGCCGTCGCCGTGGAACTGGTGCACAACTTCTCGCTGTTGCACGACGACCTGATGGACGGCGACGAGCAGCGCCGCCACCGCGACACCGTCTGGAAGATGCACGGCCCCGCCCAGGCGATCCTCGTCGGCGACGCGCTGTTCGCGCTCGCCAACGAGATCCTGCTGGAGATCGGCACCGCCGAGGCCGGCCGAGCCACCCGCCGTCTCACCGTCGCCACCCGCAAGCTGATCGACGGCCAGGCGCAGGACATCTCCTTCGAGCACCGTGAGCGGGTGACCGTCGAGGAGTGCCTGGAGATGGAGGGCAACAAGACGGGCGCGCTGCTCGCCTGCGCCGTCTCCATCGGCGCCGTCCTCGGCGGGGCCGACGACCGGACGGCCGACCTCCTGGAGTCGTACGGCCATCACCTCGGCCTCGCCTTCCAGGCCGTCGACGACCTGCTCGGCATCTGGGGCGACCCCGGGGCCACCGGCAAGCAGACGTGGAGCGATCTGCGCCAGCGCAAGAAGTCGCTGCCGGTCGTCGCCGCTCTCGCCGCCGGCGGTCCCGCCTCGCGGCGGCTCGGAGAACTGCTGGCCGCCGACGCCAAGAGCACGGACTTCGCGAGCTTCTCGGAAGAGGAGTTCGCGACCAGGGCAGCACTCATCGAGGAGGCGGGCGGCCGGGAGTGGACCTCCCAGGAGGCCCGCAGACAGCACACCGTCGCCATCGAGGCCCTGAGCGGTATCGACATGCCCGAACGGGTCCGCGCGCAGCTCACCGCGCTCGCGGACTTCGTCGTCGTACGAAAGAGATGAGCATCATCGCCATGTGTATATCCACGCTCACCGGAGGCTGACGCACCGAAAGCCTCCGTAGTCGCGCCGTCCGCCGGCTCGTATCCGATCCCCCGGACGACGGAGACCCCAGCACAGCAGAGGACCAACTGCACGTAAGGGGAAGCCATGACAGCGACGACCGACGGAAGCACCGGGGCCGTGGGACCCCGCGCTGCCGCGGCGAGCGAACCGTCCGACACCACTCCCGACGCGAACGACATCGGAGACGTCGCACGGCGTGCCACCGCACGATCCGTCGAGCATCTGCTCGGCCAACAGGACGCCCAGGGCTGGTGGAAGGGCGACCTGGAGACCAATGTGACCATGGACGCCGAGGACTTGCTGCTCCGCCAGTTCCTCGGTGTCCAGGACGCGCGTACCACGGAGGCGGCGGGCCGCTTCATCCGCGGCGAACAGCGCGCCGACGGAACCTGGGCCACCTTCTACGGCGGGCCCGGCGAACTCTCCACCACCATCGAGGGATACGTCGCCCTGCGTCTCGCCGGGGACCGGCCAGACGACCCGCACATGGCGCGCGCCGCCGCCTGGATCCGTGAACAGGGCGGTGTCGCCGAGAGCCGGGTCTTCACCCGGATCTGGCTCGCGCTCTTCGGCTGGTGGAAGTGGGACGACCTCCCCGAGGTCCCGCCCGAGGTGATCTTCCTGCCCAAGTGGTTCCCGCTGAACATCTACTCGTTCGGCTGCTGGGCCCGGCAGACCATCGTGCCGCTCACGATCGTCTCGGCCCTGCGCCCCGTCCGCCCCGCGCCCTTCGCGCTGGACGAGCTGCACACGGACGTGCGGCGCCCGAATCCCGCCAAGCCCCTCGCGTCGGCGGCCAGTTGGGACGGGATCTTCCAGCGCGTCGACAAGGCGCTGCGGCTGTACCACAAGGTCGCGCCCCGTGCGGTGCGCCGCACGGCGATGAACGCGGCGGCCCGCTGGATCGTCGAACGCCAGGAGAACGACGGCTGTTGGGGCGGTATCCAGCCGCCGGCCGTCTACTCGATCATCGCCCTGCATCTGCTCGGCTACGACCTGAAGCACCCGGTCATGCGCGCGGGACTCGAATCGCTCGACCGGTTCGCCGTCTGGCGCGAGGACGGCGCGCGGATGATTGAGGCCTGTCAGTCCCCGGTGTGGGACACCTGCCTCGCCACGATCGCCCTGGCCGACGCGGGGGTGAGCCCGGACCACCCCGCGCTGGTCAAGGCGGCCGAGTGGATGCTGGACGAGCAGATCGTGCGCCCCGGCGACTGGTCCGTCCGCAGGCCCGGACTCGCCCCCGGCGGCTGGGCGTTCGAGTTCCACAACGACAACTACCCGGACATCGACGACACCGCCGAGGTCATCCTCGCCCTGCGCCGGGTCTCCCACCCGGACACCGCGCGCATGGACACGGCCGTCGAGCGCGGCGCGCGCTGGACGCTCGGCATGCAGTCGAAGAACGGCGCGTGGGGCGCGTTCGACGCCGACAACGTCAGCCCGTTCCCCAACAGGCTGCCGTTCTGCGACTTCGGCGAGGTCATCGACCCGCCGTCGGCCGATGTCACCGCGCACGTCGTGGAGATGCTGGCGTACGAGGGCAAGGCCCGGCACCCCGACACCCGGCGCGGCATCGAGTGGCTGCTCACCGAACAGGAGGCGGACGGCTCCTGGTTCGGCCGCTGGGGCGTCAACTACGTGTACGGGACGGGGTCCGTCGTACCGGCGCTCGTCGCCGCCGGGCTGCCCGTCGGCCACCCGGCGATCCGCCGCGCGGTCGGCTGGGTGGAATCCGTACAGAACGACGACGGCGGCTGGGGCGAGGACCTGCGCTCCTACCGTGAGGAGAAGTGGATCGGGCACGGGGCGTCGACCGCCTCGCAGACCGCGTGGGCGCTGCTCGCGCTCCTGGCAGCGGGGCGGCGCGAGACGCCCGCCGTCGAGCGCGCCGTGGCATGGCTCGCGGCGGCCCAGCGGGAGGACGGCTCCTGGGACGAGCCGTACTTCACCGGCACCGGGTTCCCGTGGGACTTCTCCATCAACTACCACCTCTACCGGCAGGTGTTCCCGCTCACGGCCCTCGGCCGGTACGTCAACGGGGAACCGTTCGCGGACCGCGGGCCCGCCCGCGCGGAGCTGCTGGCGGAGGGCCGGACGAGGAACGTCGGGGAGCGACGGACCGACAGCCGGGCGGACAGCCGCAAGGGGGCCTGATGGACTCGCCGCCCGACAGAGCCGGCCAGGCCGACGAAGCCCCACCGGCCGGCGGCGGGGCTGCCCCCGCCGCCGCACCGCTGCTGATCGCCTGTGCCCTCGGCATCGAGCGGATGGCCCTGCGCAGTGGTCTGGCCGGCCGGACACGAGAGAGCGGACCCGTCACCGTCATCCGCACGGGCATGGGCCCCAAGAACGCCGAGCGTGCGACGGCGCGCGCGCTCGGAACCGACCGGAACAGGGACGCGGCCGTCATCGCGTCCGGCTTCTGTGCCGGCCTGGTCCCCGGGATGAACCCGGGGGACCTGATCGTCGCCGACGAGACCCGGGACTCCCACGACCTGACGCGCTGTACGGGAACAGGTCTGCTCGTGGAGGCGCTCTCCCTGGCGCTGCCCGGACGCACTGTCCACACCGGCCCGCTGGCCGGATCCGACCATGTGGTGCGCGGCCCCGAGAGGGCCGGGCTGCGTGCCACGGGAGCCGTCGCCGTGGACATGGAGTCCGCCGCGACACTGCGCACCGCCCTGAGCGCCGGGCCCCGCCCGGTTGCGGCCGTACGGGTGGTCGTGGACGCTCCAGAGCATGAGCTAGTCCGAATTGGCACAGTTAGCGGTGGAATATCAGCTTTCCGTGTCCTTCGTGCCGTCATTCCGGCTTTTCTTGAATGGCACCGTTCTTTGCTGCTCCCCAGGAGGTGAGCTAGATGGCCATGCCGCTCCGTCAGACCATCAGGGTCGGGACGTACCTCGTCGAACAGAAGCTACGCAGGCGTGAGAAGTTTCCCCTCATCGTCGAGCTGGAACCCCTCTTCGCCTGCAATCTCGCATGTGAGGGCTGCGGCAAGATCCAGCACCCGGCCGGGGTCCTGAAGCAGCGCATGCCCGTGGCGCAAGCGGTGGGCGCGGTGCTCGAATCCGGGGCGCCGATGGTCTCCATCGCCGGCGGCGAGCCGCTGATGCACCCGCAGATCGACGAGATCGTCCGGCAGCTCGTCGCGAAGAAGAAGTACGTCTTCCTCTGCACCAACGCGATGCTGATGCGCAAGAAGCTGGAGAAGTTCACCCCGTCGCCGTACTTCGCGTTCGCCGTGCACATCGACGGCCTGCGCGAGCGGCACGACGAGTCCGTCGCCAAGGAAGGGGTCTTCGACGAGGCCGTGGAGGCGATGAAGGAAGCCAAGAAGCGCGGCTTCCGGGTCACCACCAACTCCACCTTCTTCAACACCGACACCCCGCAGACCATCATCGAGGTCCTCAACTACCTCAACGACGACCTGAAGGTCGACGAGATGATGATCTCGCCCGCCTACGCCTACGAGAAGGCACCCGACCAGGAGCACTTCCTGGGCGTCGAGCAGACGCGGGAGCTGTTCAAGAAGGCCTTCTCAGGCGGCAACAGGGGGCGCTGGCGCCTGAACCACTCACCGCTCTTCCTGGACTTCCTGGAGGGCAAGGCCGACTTCCCCTGCACGGCCTGGGCGATCCCCAACTACTCGCTCTTCGGCTGGCAGCGCCCCTGCTATCTGATGAGCGACGGATACGTCCCGACGTACCGGGAACTGATCGAGGAGACCGACTGGGACAAGTACGGCCGGGGCAAGGACCCGCGGTGCGCCAACTGCATGGCGCACTGCGGATACGAGCCGACGGCCGTGCTCGCCACCATGGGCTCGCTCAAGGAGTCGCTGCGAGCGATGCGGGAGACGGTCGCCGGGGGCAAGTGAGGCCGGTGGCCCGTGACGTCATGGCCAACGGAAGGACAGCGGCGCACTCCGCCGCTGTCCTTCCGGCGCCGTGACCGGCAGTCACAGAGAACTGAAGGATCCGCGAGAGGATCCAGAGGGGGCCGAGCATGTCGATACTGGAGAACATCCGGGGGCCGCGCGACCTGAAGGCGCTCGACCGGGCCGAACTCGACGAACTGGCCGCGGACATCAGGGAGTTCCTGATCGAGGCGGTGGCCAGGACCGGGGGCCATCTGGGGCCCAACCTCGGAGTGGTGGAGCTGACCGTCGCCCTGCACCGGGTCTTCGACTCACCCGCCGACCGCATCCTCTGGGACACCGGACACCAGAGCTACGTACACAAACTGCTCACCGGCCGGCAGGACTTCTCCAAGCTGCGGATCAAGGGCGGCCTCTCCGGCTACCCCTCGCGCGAGGAGTCCGACCACGACGTCATCGAGAACTCCCACGCCTCCACCGTGCTCGGCTGGGCCGACGGGCTCGCCAAGGCCCGCCAGGTGCTCGGCGGCCGTGACCATGTCGTGGCGGTCGTCGGGGACGGCGCGCTCACCGGCGGCATGGCCTGGGAGGCGCTCAACAACATCGCTGCGGCGAAGGATCGCCCCCTGATCATCGTGGTGAACGACAACGAGCGCTCGTACGGCCCCACCATCGGCGGCCTCGCCAGGCACCTCGCCATCCTGCGTACCACCGACGGTTACGAGCAGGTGCTCGCGTGGGGCAAGGAAGTCCTGCGGGGGACCCCCGTGGTGGGCCGGCCGCTGTACGGGTCGCTGCACGGCGTGAAGAAGGGCTTCAAGGACGCCGTCGCCCCGCAGGGCATGTTCGAGGACCTCGGGCTCAAGTACGTGGGGCCCATCGACGGACACGACGTCGGAGCCGTCGAGTCGGCGCTGCGCCGCGCGAGCCGCTTCACCGGCCCCGTA
The DNA here is from genome assembly GCF_042714995.1 of Streptomyces sp. NPDC058665. NCBI lineage: Bacteria > Bacillati > Actinomycetota > Actinomycetes > Kitasatosporales > Streptomycetaceae > Streptomyces > Streptomyces sp. NPDC058665. Next base: position 3,633 of record NZ_JBHXRX010000085.1, on the reverse strand, counting down.
CTGGTGCACTGCCTGACCGAGAAGGGCCGCGGCTACCAGCCCGCCCTGGACGACGAGGCCGACCACTTCCACACCGTCGGTGTGATGGACCCGCTCACCTGCGAGCCGCTGGCACCCCCCGGCAAGCCCTCCTGGACGTCGGTCTTCAGCGACGAGATCACCGCCATCGGCGAGGAGCGCCCCGACGTCGTCGCCGTCACGGCCGCGATGCTGCATCCGGTCGGGCTGACGGGATTCGCGGCGCGCTTCCCCGACCGCGTCTGGGACGTCGGTATCGCCGAGCAGCACGCCGCGGTCTCCGCCGCCGGGCTCGCCACCGGCGGACTGCACCCCGTCGTCGCCGTCTACGCCACCTTCCTCAACCGCGCCTTCGATCAGCTGCTCATGGACGTCGCGCTGCACGGGTGCGGAGCCACGTTCGTACTCGACCGGGCCGGTGTCACCGGTGTCGACGGGCCCTCTCACAACGGCATGTGGGACATGTCGCTGCTCCAGTGCGTACCGGGGCTGCGGATCGCGGCCCCGCGCGACGCGGACCAGCTGAGGTCGCTGCTGCGGGAGGCCGTGGCCGTGGACGACGCGCCGACCGTCGTGCGCTTTCCCAAGGAGGCGGTGGGCGAGTCGATCCCCGCCGTCGGCCGTACGGGTGGGCTCGACATCCTGCACGTGCCGCAGGCCGGTGAGGCCGATGTGCTGCTGGTGTCCGTGGGGGCGCTCGCCGGGGTCTGCCTCGGTACGGCGGAGCTGCTGGCCGCGCGCGGCATCGGCTGCACCGTGGTCGACCCCCGGTGGGTCAAGCCCGTCGACGCGGAGCTGGCCCCGCTGGCCGCGCGGCACCGCATCGTGGCCGTCGTGGAGGACAACTGCCGCAGCGGCGGCGTCGGCTGGGCCGTGGGACAGGCGCTGCGCGACGCCGACGTGGACGTACCGCTGCGTACCTTCGGCATCCCCGAACAGTTCCTCGCCCACGCCAAGCGCGGTGAGGTGCTCGCCGACATCGGACTCACACCCGTCGAGATCGCGGGACAGATCAGCGCCGCACTGGCGCGCCAGGAAAAGCGCGAGGAGAACACCCGATGACCGAGTCGACAGGGCCGGCGGAGAAGCCGGGCAAGGCCTTCGATCTCGCGAAGCTGCTGGCCGAACGCGGCGGCGAACGCTACGAGTTGCACACCGCCCATCTGAACCACCAACTCCCGCGCATGCTGCGGACCATCGGCTTCGACAAGGTCTACGAGCGCGCCGAGGGCGCCTACTTCTGGGACGCCGACGGCAACGACTACCTCGACATGCTCGCCGGCTTCGGGGTGATGGGGCTCGGCCGGCACCACCCCGTCGTACGCAAGGCCCTCCACGACGTCCTCGACGCCTCGCTCGCCGACCTCACCCGCTTCGACTGCCAGCCGCTGCCGGGCCTGCTCGCCGAGAAACTGCTCAAGCACAGCCCCCACCTGGACCGGGTCTTCTTCGGCAACAGCGGTACGGAGGCCGTCGAGACGGCGCTGAAGTTCGCCAGGAACGCCACCGGGAAGCCGAGGATCCTCTACTGCTCCCACGCCTTCCACGGGCTGACGCTCGGCTCGCTCTCGGTCAACGGCGAGGACGGTTTCCGCGCCGGGTTCGCGCCGCTGCTCCCCGACACGGCGATCGAGATCGGTGATCTCGACGCGCTGGAGCGGGAGTTGAAGCGCGGTGACGTCGCGGGCTTCGTCGTCGAACCGATCCAGGGCAAGGGCGTGCGGTCGACGCCGTCCGGCTATCTGCGGGCCGCGCAGGAGCTGTTGCGCCGGCACAAGGCGCTGCTCATCGCGGACGAGGTGCAGACGGGGCTCGGCAGGACCGGCGACTTCTACGCGTACCAGCACGAGGAAGGCGTCGAGCCGGACCTGGTGTGTGTCGCGAAGGCGCTCTCCGGCGGGTACGTGCCGGTCGGCGCGACCCTCGGCAAGGACTGGATCTTCCAGAAGGTCTACTCCTCGATGGACCGGGTGCTGGTCCACTCGGCCAGCTTCGGATCCAACGCGCAGGCGATGGCGGCGGGCCTGGCCGTTCTGTCGGTGATCGAGGACGAGCGGATCGTCGACAACGCCAGGACGACCGGCGATCTGCTGCGCTCACGGCTGGCCGGGCTGGTCGACCGGTACGAGCTGCTGAGCGAGGTGCGCGGCCGGGGGCTGATGATCGGTATCGAGTTCGGCCGGCCGACGTCGATCGGGCTGCGGAGCCGCTGGACGATGCTCCAGGCGGCCCGGAAGGGTCTCTTCGCGCAGATGGTCGTGGTGCCGCTGCTTCAGAAGCACCGCATTCTCACCCAGGTCTCCGGGGACCATCTGGAAGTGATCAAACTGATCCCGCCCCTGACCATCGGGGAGCGGGAGGTCGACCGGTTCGTGACGGCCTTCACGGCCGTGATGGACGACGCGCACGGGGGCGGCGGGCTGATGTGGGACTTCGGCAGGACGCTGGTGAAGCAGGCGATCGCCAACCGGTGACGCCCGAGTCCCGCCGTAGGGTTCCGTTGGGTCCTGCTCCGGTGGTTTACCTCTGAGGTAATAAATTTGCCTCAGAGGATAATTCCTGGCTCAATGGGGGCATGACCGACCCCGCCACCGCTCGTGAACAGGCGACCGACGAGACCGACGCCACGACGGAGACTCTGCCGGACGTCGCGCCCCGGCTGCGCGAGCTGCGACGCGGCCGGGGCCTCACCCTGGAGGCCGCCGCCGGACGGGCCGGACTCTCCCCGGCCCACCTCTCCCGGCTGGAGACCGCCCGGCGGCAGCCCTCGCTGCCGATGCTGCTCGGTCTGGCGCGCGTCTACGGTACGACGGTCTCCGAGCTGCTCGGCGAGGAGCCGCCCGAGCGCGATCCCGTCATCCGTGCCGCGCGGGCGGAGCCCGTGGAGGCGGACGGCTGGACCTACCGCCAGGCGGGCAGCCCGACCGGCCGGGCGATGCAGCCGCTGCGGGTGACCGTGCCGTACGGCGCGCAGGGCGATCTCGTCCGCGTCCACCCGGGGGAGGAGTGGCTCCATGTCCTTCAGGGGCGGCTGCGGCTGAGCCTCGGGGACACCGTCCATGTGCTCGACCCGGGCGACAGCGCCCACTTCGACTCGATGACCCCGCACCGCCTCGCGGCGGCCGGTCCCGCCGGCGCCGAGCTGCTGTTCGTCCACACCCTGCTGACCAGCCCCGTCGGCGAGCTGTGCCTGCCCGGTGGGGCCCACCCCCGCTGAATCGGTGCCACTGATCCGCCGTCAGCTCCGCTGCGACCCCGACCCGAGAGGCCACCGCCATGTCCGACAACCCGGTGGACGCCGTTCAGCAGCCCTCGCCCGAGGAGCGCGCCCAGCCCGCCGAGCCGGTTCCCCCCGCCGAGCCCGTCAAGTCCGTCATGGACGAGGAGCGCAACTTCCCGCGCGGTCTCGCCATCCGGCTCTTCGCCTACCTCGTCGCCGGCCATGTCCTGGCCGGCTTCCTCTACCTGCTCTTCGAGGCGGGCGCCGGCGGGCGGTAGGGCCTGATCGAAAGGACAGGGTCTAGGTGTATTGATCACGAGCGTTGTTGACACTGGTCGGGCTTGATCATGGCGAAGACCTCCGGTGTGGTGGAGCTGTCTAGGACTGCACCACTC
>NZ_JBHXRX010000084.1:0-32367 GCF_042714995.1 Streptomyces sp. NPDC058665 | reverse complement strand
TCCGCCCGCAGGGCGGGGCCGCCGCGGGCCAGGCGCTACTTCGAAGACAGGACCCGGGGGAACCAACTCTCATACCCGGCACAGGATTTCACCGTGCGGGACCATGAACCACGCGTCGGGCTCCCCGCCCCACACGCGCCACGCCTCCGCGATCCCGGCGAGCCGCGCCGCGTCCGCGTGGCCGCCGTGTACGGCCAGTTCCGCGTAGACCGACGCGGTCGTCCGCTCCGCCCACAGTCCGCTCCACCACGCGCGCTCGTCCGGCGTCGCGAAGCACCACGCCGCCGCCGTGGACGTGATGTCCGTGAAGCCCGCGCCGCGGGCCCAGGAGAGGAGCCTGCGGCCCGCGTCGGGCTCGCCGCCGTTCGCGCGGGCCACCGTCCGGTACAGCTCCTGCCAGCCGTCCAGCGCGGGGGACGACGGGTACCAGGTGAACGCCCCGTAGTCGCTGTCGCGCGCCGCGACGATGCCTCCGGGCCTGCACACCCGGCGCATCTCGCGCAGCGCCTGCACGGGGTCTCCGACGTGCTGGAGCACCTGGTGGGCGTGGACCACGTCGAAGGAGTCGTCGGGGAAGTCCAGAGCGTGGACGTCGGCGACCGCGAAACGGACGTTGTCCAGACCGCGCGCCGCGACCGCCTCCCCGGCCCGCTCCAGGACGTCCGCCGCCGCGTCCACCGCGGTCACCATGCCGGGCGCCACCAGCGCGGCCAGGTCGGCGGTGATGGTGCCGGGACCGCAGCCCACGTCCAACACGTCGAGTCCGGAACGGAGTTCGGGCAGGAGATACGCAGCCGAGTTCGCCGCCGTGCGCCAGCTGTGCGAACGCAGGACCGACTCGTGGTGGCCGTGGGTGTAGACGGCGGTCTCTCTCGGCATGACCGGACTCCCTCTCGTGAAGTGATCCCGTCACGGTACGCCGCGATGTCGGAATATGAGACCCTCGTCTTGCATTGTGGTCACCCGGAAGCCGTTCGCCGCCACTCCCCGCGCGTGAGCGCGTACTCCACATCCCCCTGCTCCGAGCCCTCGATGACGTCCGGCCACTCCTCGGTGTATGTACGGACGAAGAGCAGCCCGGCCTTCTCCATGACCCGCCGGGAGGCTGTGTTGACCGTCATCGTGTTCGCCGTGACCCGCTCGGTGCCCAGCTCGGTGAAGGCCTTGCGCACGAGCGCTCGGGCGCCCTCCGTGGCGTACCCCCGGCCCCACACCGCCCGGTGCAGCCGGTACCCCAGCTCCACCTCCGCCCAACCGGGGTCGTTCAGCGGACGTAGCTCGAACCAGCCCAGCCACTCGCCGGTGGACCGCTCCTCCGCCGCCCAGAAGCCGCGCCCGAGCAGCCGGGGCAGGGCCTCGGCCCGGAACGTCTCGGGCTCGACGGGTACGCCGCCGTCGATGAAGCGCTTCACGCCGGGGTCGTTGTCCAGCGCGATGAGCCGGCCGAGGTCGGCCTCGTCGCAGGCACGCAGCCGCAGGCGCGGGGTTTCGAGGAAGGGAGCGGACACGGATTCCATGCGTACGAGCTTCGGCCCAGGCGCCAGGCCCGCGCCACCGATAAATCCCACGCCCGCACCCCACGCCCGCACCCCGCGCCCCGCGCCCGCCCCCCGGCCGCGCCCCGCACCCGCTCACAGGAACACACGCGGGCGGTACACCGTCAGCGCCTCGTTCGCCTTGTCGATCGTCAACTCGACCGGTGACTCGGCCACTTCGCCGTCGAAGGCCAGCGGTGTACCCGGCGCGATGCCCGTGATCCGTACCCGCCGCATCCGCTCCGCCGCGTGCGCCGGCGACCGGCTCAGCGGTCCGGCCGCCGCGGCGGCCAGCAGCCGCAGGCTGGGGAAGCTCCCGCCGTGCACGATCCGGACATCCAGCAGACCGTCCGCCAGATCGTGCCGGTGGCCCGGGGTGAACCCGAAGCGCTGGTAGATGCTGTTCCCCGCGAACAGCATCCACAGCGACCGGTGCCGCCCGTCGAACTCCGCCTCCAGCTGGTGCTGGCCGCGCAGCACCTTCGACGCGGCGACCACCCCGGCGGGCCAGCCGCCGATCCGCGGCGCCCAGTGCTCCCGTACACGTACCAGCTCCGGATAGACGCCCAGGCTGAAGGTGTTGAGGAAGTGGCCGCTCGCCCCGTCCGGCCCGGTGAACCGCCCGAGGTCGACGCGGACCGCGTCGCCCGCCTCCATCGCGCGGCAGGTGTCCTGCGAGTCCTCGATGCCGAGGTCGTACGCGAAGTGGTTCAGCGTGCCGCCGGGGAACACCGCCAGCGGCAACCGGCGCCGGGCGGCGACCACCGCGGCCCGGTTGACCGTGCCGTCGCCGCCGACCACGCCCAGCGCGGTGCAGCGGTCCGCCGCCTTCGCCAGCTCCGTGTTCACCTCATCGGGGTCGCACTCCACGAACTCCGCGAGCGGCAGCGAGTCGCGCAGCGCGCCCGCGGCGTCCGACGAGCCCGACGCGCGGTTGACGACGATCACCATGCCGTCGCCGCCCGGCAGGGCCGGTGCCTGTGCGTGCGGCCGTCCCGGCGACGGCAGCTGGGAGCGGGTCGGCACGATGCCGCGTACGGCGTACGCGGCCCCCACCCCCAGCGCCGCGCCCACCAGCACATCGCTCGGGTAGTGCACGCCCGTGTAGACGCGGGACGCCGCGACGGAGAAGGCGACGGGCGCCACCACCGCCCCCCAGCCCTTCGACTCCAGGGCGACACCCGTGGCGAAGGCGGCGGCCGACGCCGCGTGCCCGGACGGGAAGGAGGTGGTGACCGGCTGCCGCTTCAGCTGCCTGATCACCGGAACCGTGTCCCGGACCGGCCGCACCCGGCGTACCGACCGCTTGCCCACGGTGTTGATCGCGGCCGAGGCGACGGCGAGGGAGGCGACGCCCCGCAGGGCGGCGCGCCGGGAGCGCTGACCGCGCCCGATGAGCGCGATTCCGGCGGCGGCGCCGAACCAGAGGAGACCGTGGTTGGCGGAGCGGCTGAGGCGTGGCAGCACCGGTTCGGCGCCCGGCCAGTGCCGGTTCGCCGCCGACCGGAAGATCCGCCGGTCCCAGCCGCTGAGCAGCGCGGCGACCCGGGCCCGGGTGCCGGGACCGGCCGGGGTACGGCCCGCGTGGATGTCAGACATGGAACGCGGGTACCCCGTACTCCCCGGCCCCACGCAGGGCCCCGGAACCGGCCGTGAGCGGGCCGTGGACCGGCCGGACTCGCGTCCGGCCGGGCGGCCGGGGAAAGTGGGAGGCATGGATGATCCACTGCTGGACCGGCACGACGAGGCGCTCGACCTCTTCACGGACCGGGTGCACGCAGTCCGCGCGGACCAGTGGGGCGCGCCGACGCCCTGCGCCGCGTGGTCCGTACGCGACCTGGTCAACCACCTCACGGCCGAGCAGCTCTGGGTGCCCCCGCTGGTGAGCGAGGGCCGGACCATGGCGGAGGTGGGCGACGCCTTCGACGGCGACGTGCTCGGCGACGACCCGGTCGCCGCCTGGGACCGCGCGGCGGCGGGCGCACGCGCCGCGTTCGCCGAGCGGGGCGCGTCGGAGCGCGTGGTCGGGCTCTCCTACGGGCCGACCCGGGCCGGCGCCTACTGCGCGCAGATGGTGCTCGACGCCGTGGTCCACACCTGGGACCTGTCGCGCGGGATCGGTGTGAACGAGCGGCTGCCGGGGCCGCTGGTCGACTTCGCTCTCACGGAGGTCGAGCCGTACGCGGGAGCCCTGTCGGCGAGCGGCATGTTCGACGCCCCGCTGGAACCGCCACCGGACGCCGACGCCCAGACCAGGCTGCTGGCGATGCTGGGCCGCGGGGCGTAGATCCCCGGCGAGTGCGGGAGGAGGGAGGAGGCGGGCATGGGGACGACGGGGACGGTGCGCGAAGGGCGCGGTCCCGTACGGTACGGGCCGCTCGCCCCGGACCTGGGCCTGCCCGCGCTGCCCGAGCTCGTCGCCGAACTCGCCGGTGCCGCCGGACAGACCTCGCCCGAGCCGCCCGGCGGCGGACCGGTCCTGCGCGAGGCGGCCTGCGGCTACTGGTCGAGACGCGGTCTGCCCACCCATCCCCAGGAGGCCGCAGCGGCGGCCGGCGCGCAGCCGCTGCTCCTCGCGCTGCTCGCCGCGCACGGCGGCGACGTCCTGATGCCCCGCCCGCACCCGGCGTCCTGGGCGCCGCAGGCCCGGCTTCTCGGCCGGCCCTTCTTTCCGGTGCCGACCCCCGCGGAGTGCGGCGGCGTACCCGATCTGTACGCCCTCCTGGAGACGGTGCGCCGGGTACGGGCCGAGGGCGGCGACCCACGGCTGCTGCTGCTCTCGATCGCCGACGACCCGACCGGCACCGTCGCACCGCCCGAGCTTCTCAGGGAGGCGTGCGAGGCCGCCGTCGGCGAGGGCCTGCACATCATCAGCGACGAGACCTGGCGCGACACCCTGCACCGGCCCCGCGAGTCGGTGCCGCTCAGCCCGGCCGAGATGTGGCCCGACGACGTCACCGTCTTTTCCGACCTGGCGGGCGCGCTCACCCCGGCGTCCTGGCCCGCCGCCGTGGCGCGTTTCCCCGCCACCGGGGCCGGCGCCGGGCGCCGGGCCAGGACGCTGGACCATCTCACCGCGCTGGGCGCGCTCGTCGCGGCGCCGGTCGCCGCCGCCGCCTCCAGGGCACTCGACGAGCCGCCCGGCGTGACGGCGAGGGTCGCCGCCGCAGCCGCGCTGCACGCGCGCGTGGCCGGAGCCGTACACCACATCGTCCTGAGCGCCGGGGCGCTGGCCAGACCGCCCCGGGCAGGCCGTCATCTGTACGCGGACTTCGGCCCGTTGCGCCGGGGGCTCGCCGCGCGCGGGGTCGGCGACTCCATGGAACTCGAAGAGTTCCTGGGCGAACGGCTGGGCATGCCGGTGCCCGGCGGACACCGGTTCGGGGACGAACTGGGCGCGCTGCGCGTACGACTGGCGACCGGACCGCTGCTCGGATCAACCCCGGAGCAGCGGATGGAGTCCCTCACCGATGGGAAGCCCCTGGAACTGCCGCACGTCGCCGAGGCACTGGGCAATCTGGCGGCGGCTCTCGGGGAACCGCCCTGAGCCCGCAGGCCGCCGGTCTGATCCACGGCCTGATCCACCTCCGGCGTACCGCCCCGACGAACCGCGTCGCACCGCCCTGAACGGAGCTTCGATGACGGACCACACCGATCGGACGGACCCCACCCGACGCGTGCGCCGCACCGCCGCCACCTCATCCCGGGCCACCGCCGCCGGCGAGACCCTCCGGCCCGGCGGCACGCTACGCCCGCTCGGCGAGACCGGCCGTCCCTGGCCCAAGTCCTTCTCCCACCGGCTCACCACCCCGCTGCCCGGCGTACGCGCGCTGGCACGGCTCGCCCGCGAAGGCGCCGCGAGGCCGCGCCCCGGCGCGCTCGACGCCGTACCGATGCTGCCCGTCGAACGCGGGCCCCTGCCGGCCGTGGACGCCGCCACCGTCGCCGTCACCTGGGCGGGGCACGCGAGTTGGGTGCTCCGTATCGGCGGCTTCACCGTCCTGACCGACCCGGTGTGGTCGCGCCGGATCCTCGGCACGCCCGCGCGGATCACTCCCGTCGGCGTCCGGTGGGAGGAACTGCCGCCCGTCGACGCGGTCGTCATCAGCCACAACCACTACGACCATCTCGACGCGCCCACGCTGCGGCGGCTGCCGAGGGACACCCCGATGTTCGTCCCCGCCGGTCTCGGCCGCTGGTGCCGACGGCGCCGCTTCACCCAGGTCACCGAGCTGGACTGGTGGGAGGCCGCCGAACTGCCCGGCGGGGACGGCGGAACCGGCACCGTACGGTTCGATTTCGTGCCCGCCCACCACTGGTCCAAGCGCACCCTCACCGACACCTGCCGCTCGCTGTGGGGCGGCTGGATGCTCACCGACGCGGCGACCGGCAGGCGCGTCTACTTCGCCGGGGACACCGGCTACGGCCACTGGTTCCGGGAGATCGGCGGCCGGTACCCGGACATCGACCTCGCGCTGCTGCCGATCGGGGCGTACGACCCGCGCTGGTGGCTCAGCGATGTCCATGTGGACCCGGAGGAGGCCGTACAGGCTTGCCAGGACGTCGGCGCGCGGAACATGGCGCCCATGCACTGGGCGACGTTCGTGCTCTCGGCCGAGCCCGTGATGGAGCCGCTGGAGCGGGTCAGGGCCGCCTGGGAGCGGAGCGGGAGACCGCGCGAGCAGCTGTGGGACCTGCCGGTCGGGGCGTCACGCCTGCTGACCGTCTGACTCCGCAGGACCCTCCACCGCCGCCGGACCCTCCGGCGCGCACTGCCCGTCCCGCCGCGCGGAGCCGTCCGCGCCCCTGCCGCGCCCCCGCAGCTTGCGCCAGATCGTGGGACTGCCGCTGATCAGCACCGTCAGCGCCACCGCCGCGACGACGCCCTCCCACGGCTCGGCGAACAGCGACCCGCCGAGGATCCCGATCAGCTGGTACGTCGCCGCCCACGCCAGGCACGCCGGCAGCGCGCCCTTGACGAACCGCGTCGTCGGCCACTTGGTGAGCAGGCACGCGAGCATCACCGGTATCCGGCCCGCGGGCACCAGCCGCGACAGCACCAGGACCGTCACGCCGTGCTCCCGCAGCCTGCGCTGGGTCTGTTCGAGGGTGTCGTCGGAGACCCGCTGCTCCAGCGCCGCCAGCCACCGCGAGCCGTTCTTGGAGTTGACCCCCCGCCGCCCCAGCCAGTAGAGCGTGATGTCGCCGAGGAACGCCGCGAACGAGGCCACCACGAATATGTACAGCAGCGCGAGCGGCGCCGTCTGGTGGAAGGCGACGACCGCCGCCGAACTCACCACCGCGCCCGTCGGCACCACCGGCACCAGCGCTCCCAGCGCCACCAGCAGGAACAACGACGGGTAGGTGACGGCCTGCTGGGCGGACTCCGACGGCATCTGACTCATGAGCTGGTCGATCACAGGGTGGCCCCCGGCCGCACACTCTCGCCGTGCTGAAGCCGGTGGACGGCGACCCCGGGCGCGCGCCGCGCCGCCTGGCGGACGAACTCGTCGCCGGGCGAATGGAATTCGTGCGGCCGTACCCCGTCCATCCCGATCGGCCAGAACGTGCCGTAGTGCACCGGAACCGCCGCGTCGGGCGCGAGCCGGGCCAGCGCCTCGGCCGCGCGGTCGGCGTTCAGATGACCGTGGCCCAGATGCGGTCCCCAGCCGCCCACCGGCAGCAGCGCCACGTCGACCGTGCCCACGGCGTCCGCCATCTCGTCGAAGAGCCCGGTGTCGCCCGCGAAGTACGTCCGGCGTTCACCGCTGATCACATAGCCGAGCGCGGGGGAGCGCTGCGGTCCCACCGGCAGCCGCCGCCCGTCGTGGCACGCAGGCACCGCCCGTACCCACAGCGGTCCGATCTCCACCTCGTCGCCCGGCTCGACCTCCGTGATCCGCAGACCGCCGCCACGTCCGACTCCTCCGCGTCCGATGCCGCCACGTCCGACGGCGTCCAGCCGCCGCAGTCCGGGCACCGCGCGCCGCGCGCCGCGCGGCACGATCAGCCGGGTGCCCGGCGCGAGCTTCGCCAGCGACGGCAGATGCAGATGGTCGGAGTGCAGATGCGAGACGAGGACGGCGTCGGCGACCGCGGCCTCCGGAGGCGGTACGTCACCGCGACGGCGGCGCAGATGAATCAGCCGGCGCGCGAAGAGCGGATCGGTCAGCACCCGGACACCGGAGTCCTCGACCGTGCAGGTGGCATGGCCCCACCAGGTGATGACATTTCCCAAAGCGGGACCTCAGCTCCGTCCGTATCCGGCTTTCAGCGTACGGCGGCGGGCCGTCGTACGGGCAGCGGGCGGCTCCCCGCCCCGTACCGCGTGCGCCCGAGGGAGTGCGCCCGTGGCAGATTCGTGCGCCCGCATGTGCCCGATACGCGCCTCCTTAAGAGGGTGTGAACGGAGTAGGGTCGTCGAACACTGCGGGCCAGGCGGGACTTTTCGCGGGGGCGACCGGGTGCACCGAGCGGGGGACCACAGACATGGGCGAGTTACGTGTGGCGGCCATAGCCAGCCTCACCCCGCTCGAAGAACTCGACCGAGAGCCCTTCCTGGTCGACATCCGCGGCCAGCAGGCGATGTGCGCCCGCTGGGCCGCCGACAAGGGGTACGTCGTCACACGGCAACTGCTCCTGTACGGCATGCGCTCCGACCACTGCGGCCTCTGGGTCGACGTCGAGGCGGGCGTGATCGACGCCTTCGTCGTCCCCAACGCACGTGTGCTCGACCGGGCGTTCGCGTCCGTGCCCGCCTTCACCGCCGAGTGCGAGCGCCGCGGCGTCCCCCTGGAGACCGTGGGGATGGACGAGCCTTCTTACGACGCGACGTCCAAGGCCAGGGTCCACCGCAGACTCTCCATGCCGACAGCCGGCTACGACGGCTGCTGACCCCGCCTCCGTCCCCCTTTCGGACGTCCCCTTCTTTGGAGAAGACCGGCTCCACAGCGCGCTGTGCGAGGCTGTGGAGCGAGCCCGTGTCGGTGTGCGGGCCCTGGACGTGAGGTGAAAACGCGGTGTTCAAGGGGCGATGGCGGACGGCCGGCAGGGCCCTGATGCGGGTGGTCGTCGTCTGGGCGGTCTCCACCCTGACCATGCTGGCCCTCGCCGGCGTCCTGCCCGACTTCCAACTTCAGGGCACCGACGACAGCCTCACCAGGACGGCGATCACCGCGGCCTGGGGAGCGGGTGCCTTCGGCCTGCTCAGCGCGCTCGTCTGGCCCTTCCTGGTCCGCGCCCTGCTGCTCGTGCCCGCCCTGGTGCTCGGCCTGCTGGTCTTCTTCCTCAACGGCTCCCTGCTGCTGGTCGCGCTCAAGCTCACCCCCGACGGCGGAGGCGCCGCCAACCCCGAGAACGCCGTCGTGGTCGCCGCCGTCATGTCCGCCGTCGCGTCCGCGACCTCCACGGCCCTCGCCGTACGCGACGACGACGCCTACCGGCGCAGGCTGTCGCGCCTCGCGCAACGCCGCCGGCGCCGCAGCGGCGAGGACCGCGCGCGCGGCGCCCACCCGGTATCGCCCGGCACGCTCTTCCTCCAACTCGACGGTGTCGGGCACCAGGTGCTGCTCGACGCGGTCGCCGACGGCCACATGCCCACCGTCGCGGGCTGGCTGGGTGAGCACCCGACGCACCGGCTCACCCCCTGGCGCACCGACTGGTCCAGCCAGACCGGCGCCAGCCAACTCGGCATCCTGCACGGCAGCAACCACGATGTCCCCGCCTTCCGTTGGTACGAGAAGGAGAGCGGGCGGATCATGGTCAGCAACCGGCCGGCCAGCGCCGCCGAACTCCAGCGCCGCGCCGTCGAACGCACCCGCGACGCCGGGCTCCTCACCCTCGACGGCGCCAGCCGCGGCAACCTCTTCAGCGGCGGCGCCGACCAGTTGGCGCTCGTCCTGTCGATGGCCGCCCGGCGCGGCAGGGCCACCCGCTCCCGGGCCGGCTACTTCGCGTACTTCACCGACCCGGCCAACGCCGTCCGTACGGCCGTCTCGTTCGTCGCCGAGGTCGGCCGCGAGATAGGCCAGTCGACGCGGGCCCGCGTCCGCGGCGACCGGCCCCGGGTGAGCCGGGGCGGGCTCTACCCCTTCATCCGGGCGTTCGCGACCGTCGTCGAGCGCGATGTCGTGGTCGCGGCGGTCATAGGGGACATGCTGGCCGGGCGCGCCGCCGTCTACGCCGACCTCGTCGCGTACGACGAGGTGGCCCACCACTCGGGACCCCACAGCCGCGACGCCACGCGCGTCCTGCGGCGGCTGGACCGCTCGATCGAGCTGCTGACCAAGGTCGCCGACCACGCGCCGCGCTCGTACCGGCTCGTGCTCCTCTCCGACCACGGGCAGAGCCCCGGCGAGACCTTCCAGGGCGTGTACGGGCTCACGCTCCGGGATCTCGTACGGGCGGGCTGCGGGCTGCCGGTGCCGCGCCGCGCGGTGCGCACGAAGAGCGGCGCGGAGGCGCGGGACGCGGCCCGTGACGCCGTACGTACGGCGCTCCACCGCCCCGTCGAGGCGGGCCACGAGGGCGAGGCCGACGAGAAGCGCTCGGCGCGGGGGTCCGACCCGATCGTGCTGGCCTCGGGAAATCTGGGCCTGATCTCCTTCCCCGACGTCCCGGTGCGGATGAGCCGCGAGCAGATAGACGAACGCCACCCCGCGCTGCTGCGGACCCTCGCCAACCACCCGGGCATCGGCTTCCTGCTCGTCCGCAGCGAGGCGAACGGCTCCGTGGTGCTCGGCCCTGCCGGGGCGGAGATCCCCGTCGCCAAGCTGGACGACACGGGGCTGCTGGCCACGATGGGGCCGGGCGCCGCCGACGCGGTCCGGCGCACCGACACCTTCCCGCATGTCGCGGACATCATGGTCAACTCGATGTACGACCCGGCGACGGGCCGGGTGCACGCGTTCGAGGAGCAGATCGGCTCCCACGGCGGCCTCGGCGGCGAACAGTCCAACGCGTTCCTGCTGTCCCCCCTGACCCTGCCGCCGCCGGTCCCCGCGGACGGGGAACTGGTGGGAGCGGAACAGGTCCACGCGGTCCTGAACCACTGGCTGTACGACGGCCTCGGCCCGCAGATCCCCCTCGATCCGACGCCTGCGACGGAAAGCGCCCTTCAGGAGGAGCCGAAGCCCGCCCCGTAGGGCGTGTTGGGGAAGTCCCGTGTGGCTCGCGAGCCCCGCCCTGCGGGCGAACGACGCTACTTTCGCAGCACGCCCCAGGGCGTGCCCGGAAAGCCCGGTAGTCGCGACGCCCGGCGCGCGGCCTCCCGGCGTCGGCGGAGTCGGCCGAGTACGGCCGGGCCGTCTGCGCACCGGCCGCCGCGTGCTCCGCCCTGCGGGCGGGCGGCGCTGTTCGTCGGGCAGGCCCCGGGCCGCCCCGCCGTCCCGCGCCGTGGACCTGCACGGGTCGGCGTAACGCGTGTCCCCCGGGAGAGCGGATCTCGGGCTCTCGGCGGGCACCGTGGCGTTCGTGGGCACAGGATGCACGATCAGGAGGTCGTGCCCAGTGAACAGCGCCCCGGAAATCCACCGCGCCCGTCCGGCAGGACGGTCCGAAAGGTCCGCCGTGCGGCTGGTCACGCTGCTCGTGCTCTGCGCCCTCCTGGGGATGTCGCTCGATTCCTGCGCGTCGGCCGCGCGCGGAGCCGAACCCCGCCCGGCCGCTTCGACCGTGCCCGAGCCCGTGGGGGAGGGGCACCACGACACCGCGGTGGCCGCCCAGCCCACGTCGGGCAGGGGCGGACGCGGGGCAGGTCCGGGGCCCCGCAGAACCCGCCGTCCGGCGCCGCGCCCTCCGTACGGAGGGGCCTTCGCCCCGTCGGTCAAGGGACCGGTCGCGCCGCCGGCCGTCCGCTGTGTGGTGCTGCGCTGCTGAGAGGTCCGGCACGTCCGCGTGCCCGTCGACCCCATCCAGCCGGTCAACCCCCATCGCACCGCGAGGACACAGCCATGCCCATCGACCCGTTCGCCGTACTCAACGCGCTGCTGCGCGCCGAGGCGTCACGCTCCACCGAGCACGAGGCCAAGGCCCCGACCGCCCCCTCGACCGCGCCCACTCCCGCCCCGGCCAGGCCGTCCGAGCCCCGCCGGGACACCCGCGACTGATCCCCCGACGTGACCTGACCGGTCCGCCGGGTCACCGCCCGGCGGACCGGTCCGTCCTCAGCCCAGCGCCGACATCAGATACTTCGCCGTCGCAGGATCGGCCGGCAGGAACGTCTCGATCGCCAGCTCGGCCACCGTCACGTCCATCGGTGTGTTGAACGTCGAGATGGACGACAGGAAGGTCAGCACCTGGCCCCCGTGCTCGATCCGCAACGGCAGCGCGAAGTTCCCGAGCGCGAACGCCGCCGCGTCACCGTCCTCGCCGGCCCCGGCCCCGTCACCGCCGGAGTCGTCCGCCCCCTCCGGCGGCGGATACGCGGCGACCTCCTCGTACAGCGCCCGCAGCGCGTCCGAGCGGTCGAGCGCGATCCGCCGCTCCATCTGGTCCAGCAGATGCGCCCGCCACTGCCGGAAATTGCGGACACGCCCCGCCGCCCCTTCCGGATGAAGGACGACCTTCATCGTGTTCACCGGCGGCACCAGCAGATGCTCGGGCACGCCTTCCATGATCAGGCCGAGGCCCCGGTTGGCCGCCACCAAGGTGTACGTCCCGTCGACCACGAGCGCCGGATACGGTTCGTACCCCCGCAGCAGCCGCTCCAGCGCCTCCCGCACCGCCGCCATCGACGGGTCGTCCAGCGCGGTCTCGCTGAAGCGGGGCGCGTAACCGGCCGCCAGCAGCAACGCGTTGCGTTCGCGCACCGGCACATCCAGACGCTCCGCGAGCCGCAGGACCATCTCCTCGCTCGGCCGGGCCCTGCCCGTCTCCACGAAGCTGATGTGGCGGGCGGACGAGCCGGCGCGCAGGGCCAGCTCCAGCTGACTGATCCGGCGCCGTTCACGCCAGCTCCTGAGCAGCGGCCCGACCCCGGTCCCCGACCTGCGCGATGTCATACGCGGACGGTAGCCCCGCCCGGCGGGCGCCCGCACCGGTCCCGTCTTCTGCGGGCTCTCCCCGGGTGGGGCAATCTGGTGGGTACGGGGCATTACAGGCGCGGCTGCCGTTTGCGGTCGTCGCCCTCGGGCACCCGGAAAGTCCACGGTCCGCCCGTCCGGCCGCCGCATCCGGTCGCATCCGGTGAGGAGTGACATGCGTAGCGAACTTCTGACAGAACTGGCGCAGCAGCTCAGGGTCGACTCGGTCCGCGCGGCCGACATGGCGGGTTCCGGCCACCCGACCTCGTCCATGTCCGCCGCCGATCTCGGCGCCGTCCTGCTGGCCAACCATCTGACGTACGACTTCGACCGCCCCGATCACCCGGGGAACGACCGGATGATCTTCTCCAAGGGCCACGCGTCGCCCCTGCTCTACTCCATGTATCTCGCGGCCGGTGCCATCGACGAGGCCGAGTTCCACACCTACCGCCGGGAGGGCAGCAGGCTCGAAGGCCACCCCACCCCCCGGCTGCCCTGGGTGGACGTCGCGACCGGTTCGCTCGGGCAGGGCCTGCCGCTGGGCGTCGGGATGGCGCTCGCCGGGCAGCGGCTCGGCAAGGTCCCGTACCGGGTCTGGGTGCTCTGCGGCGACAGCGAGATGGCCGAGGGCTCGATCTGGGAGGCCGCCGAACACGCCGGGCACGAGCATCTCGACTCGCTGACGCTGATCGTCGACGTGAACCGGCTCGGCCAGCGCGGCCCCACCCGCCACGAGCACGACCTCGCCGCGTACAGCCGCAGACTGCACGCCTTCGGCTGGCACACCATCGAGGTCGACGGCCATGACATCGACGCGATCGAAGCCGCCTACGACGAGGCGCGCTCGACCATCGGCGAGCCGACGGCGATCATCGCCGGCACCCTGAAGGGCCGGGGCGTCGCCTCCGTCGAGGACCGCGAGGGCATGCACGGCAAGCCCCTCCCGGACGCGGCGGGCGCCATCGAGGAGCTGGGCGGCCGGCGGTCCATGCGGGTCGAGGTGCGCAAGCCCGCGACGAGCGCCACCGACGCCCACCCCGGCGTCGGCCATCTGAATCTGCCGCGCTTCGACGAGGGCGACCAGATCGCCACCCGTGACGCGTACGGGCAGGCCCTGACCGCACTCGGCTTCGCGCGCGGCGACATCGTGGCGCTCGACGGGGAGGTCGGCGACTCGACCCGTACCGAGTTCTTCTCCAAGGAGCACCCCGAGCGCTACTTCGAGTGCTACATCGCCGAACAGCAGCTGATCGCCGCCGCCATCGGCATGCAGGCCTGCGGGCAGATCCCGTACGCCTCGACCTTCGCGGCCTTCCTGACCCGGGCGCACGACTTCCTGCGGATGGCCACGATCGGCGGGGCGTCGATCAGCGTCGTCGGCTCGCACTCCGGTGTCTCCATCGGCCAGGACGGGCCTTCGCAGATGGGGCTCGAAGACCTCGCCCTGTTCCGTGCCCTGCACGGCAGTACGGTGCTCCAGCCGTGCGACGCGAACCAGACGACCCGGCTCGTCGCCGCGATGGCCGAGCTGGAGGGCATCAGCTATCTGCGCACCCTGCGCGGGAAGACACCGGTCATCTACGGCTTCGACGAGCAGTTCCCGGTCGGCGGCAGCAAGGTGCTCCGGCACACCATCGACGACCGGATGACCCTCGTCGGCTCCGGGATCACCGTCCACGAGTGCCTCAAGGCGGCAGACCTGCTCGCCGAGGAGGGCATCACCGTACGGGTCATCGACATGTACTCGATCAAGCCGGCCGACGAGGTCACCCTCCAGGCCGCCGCGGCCGACACCGGCTGTCTGATCACGGTGGAGGACCACCACCCGCAGGGCGGTCTCGGCGACGCCGTCGCGGAGGTCTTCTCCGACGGCCGGCCCGCGCCCCGGCTGGTGCGGCTCGGCGTACGGGAGATGCCCGGGTCCGCGACGCCCGCCCAGCAGCTGCGTGCCGCCGGAATCGACGCCGATTCGATCGCCGCCGCCGTGAAGCTCCTGACGGGAACGGCGATGGTGCGCTGACGCGGACCGCGAACAGACGCGGAACCACCACGGAAAGTGTCCGTTTGCGGACAACGGGTGATCGTCGCACGATGATGGGCAAGGCCCGCGGGACGGCTGTGAACACCGCCGTCCCGCGGGCCGAGACGTCGCCGAACGAGCAGGTCCAGCGGGGCCGGCTTCGAGAATCGGGAGAAGAGCATGCTTCTGCCGGACAAGGCCGGGCTCGCCCAGCTGCTGCGCCGCTACCGGACGTGGGAGCAGCTGGTTCTGCAGGAGCCGCAGAACCCGGCGCGACGGCGGCGGCTGGACGACGTCGCCTACACCCTGTGTGTGCTGATGGGCCACCGCACCGCCCATGAGGCGATCCGTGCGGCGGAGTCGTATCTCGGCAGAAGCCCCCGTGGCGACCGGGGTCTGCGGGGTCAGGGAATTCTGCGTAACCGTCGTCGCGACAGCAGCCGCAAAGAAAGGATGTGAACGGTCATGGCCGAATTCCTCACGGACATCAAGATGATTCGCGAGCGCGCCCGCCGGCAGATCGACAAGGGCCCGGTGACGGACGCCTACGGGGCGGATGTCGAGCGGGTCATCCAGGTGCTGAACGAGGCGCTGGCCACCGAGATCGTCTGCACACTGCGCTACAAGAGGCATTACTACACGGCGACGGGGCTCTACGCGGAGCCGGTCGCCGCCGAGTTCCTGGAACACGCGGATGACGAGCAGGCGCACGCGGACAAGCTGGCCGAGCGGATCGTGCAGCTCGGCGGTGAGCCCGACTTCAACCCCGAGACGCTCACGAACCGTTCGCACTCGGAGTACGACGAGAGCCTGGACCTGATCGAGATGATCAAGGAGGATCTGGTGGCCGAGCGGGTGGCCATCACGTCGTACACGGAGATCGCCCAGTGGCTGGGGACGGGCGACCCCACCACGCGCCGGGTCTTTGAGGACCTGCTCGCGCAGGAGGAGGAGCACGCGGACGACCTGCGGGCGCTCCTGGAACGGCTTCCGGGCAGTGCCAAGTCCTGACGGGAGCGCGGGCGGACGGGCAGAACGGCCCCAGGAGAAACGGCACCGGGAGAACGGCCCAGGAGAAACAGCCTCAGGACAAACGGCACCGCCGTCGGCCGGAAGACACTCAAGTGCCTTCCGGCCGGCGGCGGTTCTGCGTCCGTCGGCGGTCGTGTCCGCCGCCCGTCGGCAGTCGTCAGCGGTGGTCGCGCGAGGTCAGTTCCCCACGGCGCGGCGCTTGCGCGCGGCCCACGTGATGCCCGCACCGGCCACGAGTATGACGGCGGCGGCGCCCGCGATCAGCGGCGTCGTGCTGGAGGAACCCGTCTCGGCGAGGTCGTCACCGGCGGGGCTCGGCTGCGAGGAGGGGACGGGCGCCTCGGCGGTCGTCTCGCTCGGCTCGGGCTTGGCCTCGGTCGGCGTGGGCTCGGGCTCGTCCGACGGCGGAGTCTTCGACGGCGTGGGCTCGGGCTCGCTGCCCTCGCAGACCGGAGCGGTCTTGGTGTCGTCGAGCGAACCGTCGTTGCCCGAACCGTCCTTCACCACGAGGTGGAGCGTCAGCTCCTTGTCGTGCTCGGGCAGTTCGATCTTCTTGTGGAACTCTCCACCGAACTTCTCGGTGGCCAGCAGTTCCTTGCCGTCGACACTCAGGGTCACCGTGTTCTCGGCGCTGGCGGTGTAGTTGACGAGATCGACGCTCACCTGCGAGCAGGTCACGGCCCAGGCCGGGGTGTGCGCCACCGCCGGGGCGGCGAAGAGGCCGACGCCGAGCGCACCCGCCGCCGCGACCGTCACGAGCGCCCCGGGGCGTCGCCACGATCTGTTGAATACAGTCACTGAATCCTCCGCGTTCACTTCGCCGCCGGATGACGGCGCGGGCGCACAGTATCGCCATTCGGGACCGACTCCCCACGCGCCCCTATGGACTTGACCGTCTCATGGGGCGGATGTGCCCGAAATTGGTGCGCGCGCCACTTTGCTCGCTCCGGCCCCCTTGCCGCGCCCTTGCCTCGTTTGTAACTTGGCGCGGACGCCTCACTGCAAGCGCTTTCTATGCGGTGGTGCCGCCTGTCCGAGCCGTACCGTCCGAGCCGATGAGGTGAGCGGGATGCCCAAGCCCGGAACAACAGGAAGAACGGCGAGAAAACGACTGGCCGTCGCGGCGGGGGTGCTGCTGGTCTCGCTGCTCGTGCCATCCGCCGAAGCACGTGAGGACGGGCCGATCGCCGATCCGCTGCCCGACCCGGCACTCTCCGAAATTGGCCTGGTTCTTGACGAATTCTCGACGCTGCCCAAGTCGGAGCCGGTGCCGCCGCCGACCGACGACCGGCTCAAGCGCTGGGCCCGGATCAACTTCGTCGGCGAAGTCCCCGACGGATCCGGCCGGTTGTACGTCCCCGATCTCAACGGCAAGCTGTATCTGCTGAACAGCGCGGGCACGCCCACCGAGTACCTGGACGTCGGTACGGAGGCCGGCCCGGACTTCTGGTCCCACCAGGGCCTCGGCAGCGGCTTCGGATTCGTCGCCTTCCACCCGGAGTTCGCCGAGAACGGCATGTTCTACACCGTCCACACCGAGGCCAGGGACGCGCTCCGCAAACGCCCGGACCTGCCGTCCGGCGGAGTCACCGTTGTCCACAGCGTGGTCACCGAGTGGACCGCCGACGACCCGGCCGCCACGACGTTCAGCGGCTCGCGCCGCGAGGTGATGCGGCTCGGTTTCCAGAGCACCATCCACGACATCCAGGAGATCAACTTCAACCCCAACTCCCGCCCCGGGGACGAGGACTACGGGCTGCTCTACATCGCCGCCGGGGACGGCGGAGCCGGCTGGCGCAGTTCGGTGCCTCAGGACCTGTACGTACCGCAGGGCAAGATCCTGCGCATCGACCCGGCCGGCGACAACGGCCCCGGCGGCAAGTACGGCATCCCGCCGTCCAACCCCTTCGTCCACCGGCAGTACGTGCTCGGCGAGATCTACGCGTACGGCTTCCGGGACCCGCACCGGTTCAGCTGGGACTCCGGCGGCAGCGGCCAGATGTTCGTGGGGAGCATCGGGGAGCACCGCATCGAGTCCGTGTACGACGTCAGGGCCGGGGACAACCTGGGCTGGAGTGACCGCGAGGGACCCTTCGAGTACCGCAAGGAGGGGAACCCGACCTGCGGTGTCTACCAACTCCCGGACAACGACGAGCAGTACGGCTACACCTATCCGGTCGCGGCCTTCGACCACGTACCGCCGCCGGAGACCCCCTGCGCGGACAGTGGCAACGCGCTGATCGGCGGCTTCGTCTACCGGGGCGCCGAGATCCCCGAGCTGCGGGGCAAGTACGTCTACGGCGAAGGTGTCGGCGGCCGGATCTTCTACTCCGACGTGGCCGACATGCGCCGGGGCGGGCCGCTCGCCGAGGTGCATCAGTTCAAGGTCATCGACGCGGCCGGCGCGACGACCTCGATGGCGGAGCTGGCCGGGGACGACCGGGTCGACCTGCGGTTCGGTACGGACCGCGACGGTGAGCTCTACGTCCTGGCGAAGGCCAACGGCAAGATCTGGAAGGTGACCGATGCGCGCTGACACATCGGGGCGGCGCAGGCTCGCCCTGACTCTCGCTCTCGCCACAACGCTGCTGGTGACGGCTTTCGCACCGGCGGGTGAGCCGGCGGAGGGCCGGACCGCCGGCATGGCGGCACCCCTGCCCAGCCCGGTCGCCGCTTACGACTTCGAGCACCCGGCCCCCGGCGACCCGGCCCGCGAAAGCGACCAGGGCAGCTCAGGCACCACGCTCGACCTGGTCAACGGCGGAGCCCTGTCACGCGTCACGGACGACAAACGGCGCGGCGAGGTCCTGCGTACGCGGCAGGTCACGCCCACGGTCAAGAGCAACGACGACTGGAAGGCCGGCGTGTACGGCCCACAGGGCGTGCCGACCCTGAACGCCTTCAACGGCGCCCGGCAGGCCACCGTCATGGGCTGGTTCAGGATGACCGCCGACAATCCGGCGCCGAACTCCAACACCGCTGCCCCCGACGACCGTTACAACGCGATCGGCCTCGCCGGGATCCTCACGGGCACCTCGGCGGGTCACGACGTACGCGCCCTGCTCGAACTCATCACCGTCGGCGGGGAGATGAAGGTCGTCGCCCTCGGTCGCCGCGTGGACGGGGGCAGTTCACAGACGTTCGCCGCCGACGCCGACTGGCGGCGGATCCTGCCGGTCGGCAGGTGGGTGTCCCTCGCCGCGACGTTCGACTTCGACACCGGCACGATGGCGCTGTACCGCGACGGCCTCCCGCTCCCCGGCCGGTACGTCACGCCCGGTGACCCCTGGGCGGTGGAGGGGCCGCCCGAGCCCGACACCGCGTCGCCCACCGATCCGCGCGGCATCAAGATCGGCGGCAGCTATCCGCAGAACACCCAGGAGGGCAATCCCTGCGACTGCCGGATGGACGACCTGATGTTCTTCGACCAGGTCCTCACACCAGCCGAGATCATGTCGCAATACCGGCGGACGCGAGGATAATGAGGAGGGGAAACACAGGGCGACCAGTGGCATGAGGGCAAGGCCCTGTCCCCGGACAGGGCCTGGAGAAATCGGGTGACCGTCGTGTGCCCCGGCCCCGGCCGGGTACGCGACGAGTCGTCCGTAAGACCCGATACGCCACAGTCCGGAGTCGAACGTGAGCCGTTCCCGCATTGTCGTCGTAGGAGCCGGATTCGCCGGCTTCCAAGCCGCCCGTACGCTCTGCCGGCGCGTACGGGACGAGGCCGAAGTCGTCCTCCTCAACCCGACCGACTACTTCCTCTACCTGCCACTTCTGCCCCAGGTGGCCGCCGGAATCCTGGAACCACGCCGAGTGACCATCTCGCTGACCCGCGTCCTGCCCCGGGTGCGACTCGTCCTCGGCGAGGCCGACCACGTCGACCTGGACAAACGGCTGGTGCGGTACTCGGGCCCCGAGGGCGAGAGTGGCGAGCTCAGCTACGACCGGCTCGTTCTCGCCGTCGGCAGCGTCAACAAACTCCTTCCGATCCCGGGTGTCGCCGAGCACGCGCACGGCTTCCGGGGTCTGCCCGAAGCCCTCTACCTGCGCGACCACGTCACCCGCCAGATAGAACTCGCCGCGGCCGGGGACAGCCCCGACAACCGGGCGCGCACCACCTTCGTGGTGGTCGGCGCGGGCTACACCGGCACCGAGGTCGCCGCCCACGGCAAGCTCTTCACCGACGACCTGGTCCGCAAGCAGCCAGGCCGGACATGCAAACCGGCCCCTCGCTGGCTGCTCATCGACATCGCGCCCAGGGTCCTGCCCGAGCTGGACCACAGGCTCTCCGACACCGCCGCCCGCGTCCTGCGCCGGCGCGGCGTCGACGTCCGCACCGGCACGTCCGTCAAGGAGGCCACCGCGAAGGGCGTCCAGCTGGACGACGGGGAGTTCGTCGAGACCCGGACCCTCGTCTGGTGCGTCGGCGTACGGCCCGACCCGCTGGTCGCCGACGTCGGACTGCCCGTCGAACGCGGCAGGCTGGTCGTGGATCCGCGGCTCAACGTGCCCGGCCACCCCGAGGTCTTCGCGTGCGGTGACGCCGCCGCCGTACCCGATCTGACCAGGCCGGGGGAGTTCACGCCCATGACCGCGCAGCACGCGACCCGCCAGGGCAAGGTCGCGGGCCGCAACGTCGCCGCCTCCCTCGGCTACGGGGAGCAGCAGGCGTATCGGCACCACGACCTCGGATTCGTGGTCGACCTCGGCGGGGTCAAGGCAGCCGCCAACCCCCTGGGGGTGCCGCTCTCCGGACCGGTGGCCGGCGCGGTCACCCGCGGCTACCACCTGGCGGCCATGCCGGCGAACCGGGTGCGCGTCGCGGCGGACTGGGTGCTCGACGCGGTGCTGCCGCGCCAGGCCGTCCAGCTCGGCCTCGTACGCTCCTACACCGTCCCGCTCGACACCTCGTCCCCCGAACTGGCCAGGGTCCCCGGCGGACCCCGTAAGGAGTGACCCCATGGCGAAGGAATCACTGTCACCGCAGGAGATCGACAACCGGCTGGCCGCGCTGCCCGAGTGGTCCCTGGAGGACGGGAAGATCACCCGTAACTACCAGCTCACCGACCACTTCGCCGCGACGGCGATGGTCGTGCACGTCGCCCGGATCCAGCAGGAGCTGAACCACCACTCCGATCTCACCCTCGGCTACAACACCGTCGACATCGCGGTGAACTCGCACGACGTGGGCGGGATCACCGACCGTGACTTCGATCTCGCCGCACGGGTCGAGGAGATCGCGCCCACGCACGGCGCGCTCTGAGCCCGGATACCCGTGCCGACCAGAAGGGCGCGCCTCTAATCTGGGCGATGTGGACGCACTCGCCGGACTTCTCGACGGTCCCCGTGCCCGGGGCGCGTTCCTGCTGCGCATGGTGATGGAACCACCGTGGTCCGTCCGGATCGAGGACCGGCACCGCTCTGTCTGATGTGGGTCGCACGCGGCGAGGCCTGGATCGTCCATGGCACGGATACGCCGCCCGTCCATGTACGCCCCGGCGACATCGCCATCGTGCGGGGCCCGCGGCCGTACACCGTCACCGACGCCCCGGGCAGCGCGCCGCAGGCCGTCATCGGCCCCGGTGGCACCTGCCACACGCTGCGCGGCGAACCGCTCGCGCAGTCGATGCGGCTGGGCGTACGGACCTGGGGCAACGCGCTCGACGGCCCCTCGACCATGCTCGTCGGCACGTACCAGATGGCGGGCGAGGTCAGCCGGCGGCTGCTCGACGCGCTGCCCGACGTGCTCCATCTGCCCGCCGACGCCTGGGACTGCCCGCTGCTGCCGTTCCTGGACGACGAGATCTCACGGGACGACCCCGGCCAGAGTGTCGTGCTCGACCGGGTGCTCGACCTGCTGCTGATCGCCGCGCTGCGGACCTGGTTCTCCCGCCCCGACGCCGCGGCGCCCGGCTGGTACCGGGCCATGGGCGACCCGGTGGTGGGCAGGGCGCTGCGACTCCTCCGACACGAACCGGCCCATCCCTGGACCGTCGCGTCGCTCGCCGCGAGGTGCGGGGTCTCCCGCGCGGCGCTCGCCCGCCGCTTCACCGAACTGGTCGGCGAGTCGCCGATGGCGTATCTCGCCGACTGGCGGCTGTCGTTGGCCGCCGACCGGTTGCGGGAGACGGACGCCACGGTCGAGTCGATCGCGCGCCAGGTCGGCTACGGCGGCTCGTTCGCGCTGAGCGCGGCGTTCAAACGGGTACGGGGCATCAGCCCCCAGGAACACCGGGCGGGGAAGCGGGACTTGGTGACCGGGGGGCAACCCTGGGGACCTTCGGGTGCCGCCCCGGGTCCTGCTCTCCCGCCTCAGCGGTAGAGGGCGTCCACCTCGACGGTGTACGCCGTCTCGATCGCCTTGCGCTTGAGCTTGAGCGACGGCGTCAGCAGCCCGTGCTCCTCGCTGAAGGGATGCGCCAGGATCCGGAACGTACGGATCGACTCGGCCTGTGACACCAGGGTGTTGGCCGCCACCACCGCGCGACGGATCTCCATCTCAAGATCCGGGTCGCGCACCAGGTCCACCGGTTTCAGCGGCGGTTTGCCCCGCATCGCCAGCCAGTGCTCCACCGCCTCCTGGTCGACGGTCACCAGCGCGGCGATGTACGGCCGGTCGTTGCCGACCACGATGCACTGGCCGACCAGCGGATGCGCCCGTACGCGCTCCTCAAGACCCGCCGGTGACACGCTTTTACCGCCCGACGTCACCAGGATCTCCTTCTTGCGCCCGGTGATGGTCAGATAGCCGTCCTCGTCGAGCGCCCCGAGGTCGCCCGTGGCGAGCCAGCCGTCGCGCAGGACCGCCTCGGTGGCCTTCGGGTCGTTCAGATAGCCGCCGAAGACATGACCGCCGTGCAGCCACACCTCGCCGTCCTTGGCGATGTGCACCGTGGTGCCCGGGATGGGCTGGCCGACCGTCCCGTACCGGGTGCGCTCCGGCGGGTTGGCGGTGGCCGCCGCACTGGACTCCGTCAGGCCGTAGCCCTCGAAGACCGTGACACCGGCGCCCTCGAAGAAGAGACCGAGCCGCCGGTCCATCCCCGAACCGCCCGACATCGCGTGCCGCACCCGGCCGCCCATCGCGGCGCGCACCTTGGAGTACACGGCCTTCTCGAAGAACTGGTGCTGGATCCGCAGCCCCGCCGACGGACCGGGGCCGAGCCCGAACGCCTTGTGCTCCATCGCCTCCGCGTGCTTCACCGCCACATCGACGGCCTTGTCGAACGGGCCTGTCCTGCCCTCCCGTTCGGCCTTGCGGCGCGCGGCGTGGAAGATCTTCTCGAAGATGTACGGCACGGCCAGGATGAAGGACGGCCGGAACGCGGCCAGGTCCGGCAGCAGTTCACTCGCCCGCATCACCGGCTGGTGGCCCAGCTTCACCCGCCCCCGGATCGCGGCGATCTCGACCATCCGGCCGAAGACGTGCGCGAGCGGCAGGAAGAGCAGCGTCGACGCCTCGTCGCCGCGCTTGGAGTGGAAGACCGGCTCCCAGCGGGCGATCATCGTGTCCGTCTCGAACATGAAGTTCGCGTGCGTGATCACACAGCCCTTGGGGCGGCCGGTGGTTCCCGAGGTGTAGATGACCGTGGCCGTGGAGTCGGGCGTGACCGCCCGGCAGTGCCGGTGGACGACCTCGTCGTCGATCTCGGCGCCCGCGCGGGTGAGTTCGCCGACGGCGCCGGCGTCCAGCTGCCAGAGCTTCTTGAGCCGGGGGAGACGGTCGATCACCGAGCCGATGGTCATCGCGTGGTCCTCGTGCTCGACCACGCACGCCGACACCTCGGAGTCGTACAGCATCCAGAAGACCTGCTCGGCGGACGAGGTCGGGTAGACCGGCACGGACTGGGCGCCGACCGACCAGAGCGCGAAGTCGAAGACCGTCCACTCGTACCGGGTACGGGACATGATCGCGACCCGGTCGCCGAACCGGACCCCCTGGGCCAGCAGCCCCTTCGCCAGAGCCAGTACCTCGTCGCGGAACTCGGCCGACGTCACGTCGTGCCAGTTGCCGTCGGCGTCCTTGCGGCCGAGCGTGACACGGCCCGGGTCGTCCAGCGCATGATCGAATACGACGTCCGCCAGCCCGCCCGCATGGGGCGCAGACGCCATGGGTCGGACAGTGAACTCGCGCAATGACCTGCTCCTTGTGGCTCCGCACGGCGCCGTGACGGTACCCCAAGGGGCAGCCCGGCGGGAGGGGGTGGACGCAAGTGGCGCTTTGCGGTATCGGCGCAGGTCAGAGGCCAGAAGCCGGAGTTGAGAAGAGACTCGGGACACGCTTCTGACCGAAGAGTAAGTGTGCCTTGAGGGAATCTCCACCGAATCTGTACGGGGCGATTACGCACCCGGCCCCGGGAGAAGACTTGGCCTGTACCAGCGCCTCGGTCTGGCGGGTTCTTGTCGGTCAGCGTGTATCGGCCGGGCGGTGCAGCCGGTCGCCGCCCGCCAGGATGGCGTCGGCGAGCGCGTCCGCCGGGCTCCGGTCCGACGCTCGCGCGGTCCGCCCCGCCTGCCTCCGGCCGTGCAGCAGCACGAAGTCCACGCCGCCGAGATCCGGCAGCGCCGCGCGGGCCGGTACCGGCACCAGGCCCGGTGGGATCAGCCCCCGGGTGTGCGCCATCACGCCGAGACCCGCCCGCGCCGCCGCGATCAGCCCGCTCAGGCTCGCGCTCGTACAGGCGATGCGCCACGCGCGGCCGTCCGCCTCCAGCACCTCCAGCGCACGGGCGCGGGTGATGCCGGGCGCCGGGAACAGGATCAGCGGCACCGGGCGCTCGGGGTCGATCCGCACGTGCGGCGCCCCGATCCAGACCAGCGTGGACTGCCAGACCAGCTCGCCGTGCGTGTCACCGCCCCGGCGCTTGGCCAGCACCAGATCCAGCTCACCGGCGGCCAGCCGCTCGTGCAGCGTGCCGGACAGTTCGACGGTCAGCTCCAGATCGACCTCGGGGTGATCGGTGCGGAACGACTCAAGGATCTCGGGCAGCCGCGTCAGGACGAAGTCCTCGGAGGCGCCGAAGCGGAGCCTGCCGCGCAGCCGGGTCCCGGAGAAGTACTCGGCCGCCCGCTCGTGGGCCGCGAGGATCGTACGGGCGAAGCCGAGCATGGCCTCGCCGTCCTCCGTCAGCTCCACACTGTGCGTGTCCCGCGTGAAGAGCTGCCGGTCCCCGGCCGCCGCCTCCAGCCGCCGTACATGCTGGCTGACCGTCGACTGCCGTACGCCGAGACGCCGCGCGGCCTGCGTGAAGCTGAGGGTCTGCGCCACCGCCAGGAACGTGCGGAGCTGCGCGGGGTCGTACATGTCGTACATACGGCCCAGAGTAGCCCGGGTCATCGCGGATCATGATGACAGTCAGAGCCGTATGCGGGATTCCCGATCAAGCTCGGCCCCTGGATTATGGAGAGCGCGCGATCCGTCCCGGAACACGGACCAAGATCCGGCACGCGTACGAGATCCAGAGCACAGCAAGAGCCAGTGGAGCACATGAACCGCCGCCGTACGCCGCCCCCGTCGCCCACGTCCCCCCGGTCCCGGCGGCTGCCGTTCCGGCTGCCCATCGACCCGTACATCCTCGCCCTCCTCGGCACCGTCGCCCTCGCGGCACTGCTGCCCGCGTCCGGCACCACGGCGGACGTCGTCGGCGGGGCGTCGACCGGCGCGGTCGCGCTGCTCTTCTTCCTGTACGGCGCCCGGCTCTCGACCCGTGAGGCGATGGAAGGACTCAAGAGCTGGCGGCTCCATCTGACCGTCCTGGCCTGCACGTTCCTGATCTTCCCGGTGCTGGGGCTGGCAGCGCGCGGGCTCGTGCCCTACGTACTGACACCCGAGCTCTACAACGGGCTGCTCTTCCTCTGCCTGGTCCCGTCGACGATCCAGTCGTCCATCGCCTTCACGTCCATGGCACGGGGCAACGTCCCTGCGGCGATCTGCGCCGGGTCCTTCTCCAGCATCGCGGGCATCGTGGTGACGCCGCTGCTCGCCGCCCTGCTGCTCGGCGGCGGCGCGAGCGGGTTCTCGCCCGACTCGCTGCTGCGGATCGTGGCGCAGCTGCTGCTGCCGTTCGTGGCGGGGCAGTTGCTACGGCGCTGGGTCGGCGGCTTCCTCGCCCGCCACCGCACACTGCTGGGCCGGGTGGACCGCGGCTCGATCCTGCTGGTCGTCTACACGGCCTTCAGCCAGGGCATGGTCGCCGGCATCTGGCACCAGGTCACTCCGGCGCGGCTCGGCGCGCTGTTCGCGGTCGAGGTGGCGCTGCTCGCGGCGATGCTGACGATCAGCTGGTACGGCTCGCGGCGGCTGGGCTTCGGCAGGGCGGACCGGGTGGCGATCCAGTTCGCGGGCTCGAAGAAGAGCCTCGCGGCCGGGCTGCCGATGGCGAGCGTGCTGTTCGGAGCGCAGGCGAGCCTGGCGGTACTGCCGTTGATGCTGTTCCACATGCTTCAGCTGGTGGTCTGCGCGGTGATCGCCAAGCGCCGCTCCAAGGACACCCCTGAACCCCTCACGGGACCGCCTGAACCCCAACTGACCGAACCGGCCAGGTCGGCCCCATCGGCGAGTGAGCCGAAGGGGCGCGCCGGTGTCGAAAGGGAGAGCGCGCAGAGGCCCCGAGGAACGAGGGGCTGAGCACGGTCGACCGTCGACACCGGCTCAAAGCGCCCCGGAGGCGAACCGAGCCCCCTAAAAGGGGGACCAGACCCGGCCGGCGCAGGGGGCGCTCCCCGCCGGCCGGGTCCTTATCCCGTGTATCCCGTGCAGCGGCAGCGCGTCACACCTCGCTGTGGAGGGCGATGCGGTCGTCGCCGGCATACACGTTCATGGAGGGGCCGCGGAGGAAGCCGACGAGCGTCAGCCCCGTCTCCGCGGCGAGGTCGACGGCGAGCGACGACGGTGCGGAGACCGCCGCCAGGACCGGGATTCCGGCCATCACCGCCTTCTGGGCGAGTTCGAAGGACGCCCGCCCCGAGACCAGCAGGATCGCCCGCGAGAGCGGCAGCAGGCCCTGCTGGAGCGCCCGTCCGACGAGTTTGTCGACCGCGTTGTGGCGGCCCACGTCCTCGCGGATGTCGAGGAGTTCGCCGGTCTCGGAGAAGAGGGCCGCGGCGTGCAGACCCCCGGTCCGGTCGAATACCTGCTGTGCCGCCCGCAACCGGTCGGGGAGGCCGGAAAGCAGAGCCGGTTCGACCCGGACCGGGGGAGTGTCGGCGATCGGGAACCGGGCCGTGGTGCGTACGGCGTCGAGGCTGGCCTTGCCGCAGAGGCCGCACGAGGACGTGGTGTAGACGTTGCGTTCCAGCGTGATGTCCGGCATCGGGACGCCGGGCGCGAGCTGGACGTCCACCACGTTGTACGTGTTCTTGCCGTCGTCCGTCGCCCCGGCGCAGTACACGATCGACCGGACGTCGTCGGCCGAGCCGAGGACGCCCTCACTGACGAGGAATCCGCTCGCGAGCGCGAAGTCGTCGCCCGGGGTGCGCATGGTGATGGCGAGCGGCTTGCCGTTCAGCCGGATCTCCATGGGCTCCTCGGAGACGAGGGTGTCGGGACGGGTGGTGATGGCACCGTCCCTGATGCGGATGGTGCGGCGGCGTTCGGTGACCCGTCCCATGTCGATCCTTCCTGTTCCTCGCTCGGTCGCGTGCTGCTCGGGCCGGTGCTTGCTCGGCCTAGTGCTGCTGCGCGTGCTGGTAGCCGAAGCGGCCCTTGATGCACAGGTTGCCGTGGGTCACCGGATTGTCGTGCGGTGAGGTGACCTTGACGATCTCATTGTCCTGTACGTGCAGGGTGAGGTTGCAGCCCACGCCGCAGTACGCGCAGATGGTGGTGGTCTCCGTCTGCGCCGACTCGTTCCAGGTCCCGGCCTCGCGCATGTCGAATTCGGACTTGAAGCTGAGGGCGCCCGTGGGGCAGACCTCGATGCAGTTGCCGCAGTAGACGCACGCGGACTCCGGGAGCGCCACCGCGTGTTCGGTGGAGATACGGGCGTCGAAGCCGCGGCCGGCCACGGAGATGGCGAAGGTGTTCTGCCACTGGTCGCCGCAGGCGTCCACACACTTGTAGCAGAGGATGCATTTGTCGAGGTCCCGGACGTAGAGATCGTTGTCGATCTTCGGTGTCTCGTTGACCCGGGCGGCGTCGGGCCCGAACCGGTCGGGCTTCGCCTCGTACTCCTTGATCCACTCGGCCGCGCGCGGTGTCGTGGAGAGGTCGGTGGACGAAGCGAGCAGTTCCAGGACGACCTTGCGGCTGGTCCGGGCGCGCTCGGAGTCCGTCTTCACCTCCATGCCGGCCTCGGCGCGGCGCGAGCAGGCCGGGGCGAGCGTACGGGCGCCCTCCACCTCGACGACGCAGACCCGGCACGCGTTCTTCGGGGTGAGCGTGTCGCCTTCGCAGAGGGTCGGGATGTCCTTGCCGGCGGCCCGGCAGGCGTCCAGGA
This sequence comes from Streptomyces sp. NPDC058665, assembly GCF_042714995.1. NCBI lineage: Bacteria > Bacillati > Actinomycetota > Actinomycetes > Kitasatosporales > Streptomycetaceae > Streptomyces > Streptomyces sp. NPDC058665. Next base: position 4,319 of record NZ_JBHXRX010000084.1, on the reverse strand, counting down.
TCGTGGACCCCTCGGGGACCCGGACGGGTTCGCCGTCCAGGGTGAACTCAAGGAGCCGGCGCGGCAGTTGAAGAGGTATGACGGTCACTTGAAAGCCCCCAGACGGTCGATGGCGGACTCGACGGCATTCCACGCGGTCTGTCCCAGACCGCAGATGGAGGCGTCGCGCATGGTCTGACCGACCTCGCGCAGCAGCGCGACGTCGTCGGACGCCTCGGCGCCCGTACGGTCCTTGATGCGGTGCAGCGCTTCCTCCTGGCGGACGGTGCCGACCCGGCAGGGCACGCACTGACCGCAGGACTCGTCGCGGAAGAACTCGGCGATGCGCAGCAGTGTCCGGGGCAGGCCGACGGTGTCGTCCATGACCAGGATCACGCCGGAGCCGAGGGTGGTGCCGGCGGCCCTGGTCCCCTCGAAGGTGAGCGGGATGTCCCGCTCGTCGGGGCGTACGAACCCGCCCGCGGCGCCGCCGAGCAGGATCGCCCGGATCTCGGTCGGGGTGCCCGCCAGGTCGAGGAGATCACCGAGCGTGGCGCCGAACGGCAGCTCGTAGATGCCGGGCCGCTCGACGCTGCCCGAGACGCAGAACAGCTTCGGTCCGGTGGAGTTGGCCGTGCCGATCGCCGCGTACGCCTCGGCCCCCATCGTCAGGATGGGCAGCACGTTGATGAGCGTCTCGACGTTGTTGGCGGCCGTCGGCTTGCCGAACAGCCCCTTCTCGACCGGGAACGGCGGCTTGGAGCGCGGTTCGCCGCGGAAGCCCTCGATGGAGTTGAAGAGGGCCGTCTCCTCACCGCAGATGTAGGCGCCGGCGCCCCGGCGGATCTCGATGTCGAACGCGTAGCCCTGGCCGAGTACGTCGTCACCGAGGAAGCCGCGCAGGCGGGCCTGGGTGATGGCGTTCTCCAGGCGGTGCAGGGCGCGCGGGTACTCGCCGCGCAGATAGAGGTAGCCGACATGGGCGCCGGTGGCGTAACCGGCGATGGTCATGGCCTCGATCAGGGCGAACGGGTCGCCCTCCATGATCACCCGGTCTTTGAAGGTGCCGGGCTCCGACTCGTCGGCGTTGCAGACGAGATAGTGGGGCCGGTCGGGCTGGGAGGCGGTGGCCTGCCACTTGCGCCCGGTGGGGAAGGCAGCGCCGCCGCGGCCGAGCAGCCCGGAGTCGGTGACCTCGCGGATCACCCCGGCGGGTCCGACGTCGAAGGCGGTCCGCAGGGCGTGGTAGCCGCCGTGCGCCCGGTAGTCGTCGATGCTGTACGGGTCGACGACGCCGATCCGCTGGAGCAGCATCAGGCCATCCTGCCCGGCCTGCGGTACGGCCAGGGCGGCGGAGGGTTCATCGGGGGCGTCCTCCGGAGCCGTCGCGGCCTCGACCAGCGCGTCGACGGTGGCGGGGCCGACGACGGCGAACGCCTGCCGCCGCGGGGCGGGTTCGGCGGACGATCCGTTGGGGTGCGCCCGCAGGGGCGTGACCACCGCGCCGTTCGGGGCGAGGTCGGCCCGGATGGGCGTGACAGCGGCGCCGTCGGCGTCCGCGGTCTCGTCCGTCTCGTCGGCGAGGCGCGCGGGCGCCGCGGCGGCGACGTCCCTGAGCCGGGGGTCCCGCTGCGCGGGGACCGTGTCGGACGGGGTGCCCGCCTGCAACACCAGTGCGGCCGGGGCCCGTTCGCACAGGCCCAGGCACGGGCTCGGCTGCCATACGACGCCGTCCGCCGCCGAGCCCGCGGCACCTATGCGTTCCTCCAGATCCGCGCAGAGCTTCGCGGAGCCGTTCCCCGCGCACGCCAGGTCGGTGCAGACGTGCAGCACCTTGGCGGGCCGGGGCTTGACCGCGAACATCGCGTAGAACGTGGCCACGCCGTACGCCTCCGCCGGCGGCACCGTGAGCCGGCGGCAGAGGTAGGCGAGGGCGCCCTCGCTGATCCAGCCCACGCGGTCGTTGATGGCATGCAACCCCGGCAACAGCAGGTCGCGCCGTTCGCGTGCCTCGCGACCACCGCGAGCCCAGCGCAGATCCGTGTCCGAACGGTCTTCCGCGCCTTCCCACGCCGACGTCGCGGGGCCCAGCAGCGAGTCGACCGCCGCCCGTTCCTCGTCCGTCGGTTTGCTGTCACCGAAGTGCAGGTCCACTGATTCTCAGCTCCTCGCTGCTGTCGCGGACATCTCTGTCACGTATCCGGGCAACTTCTCGATCCGGATGGCCGACGCCTTGAACTCGGCGGTGCCGGCGATGGGGCAGTTCGCCTCGATCGTCAGCTGGTTGGTGTCCACCTCGTCCGGGAAATGCATGGTCATGAACGCCAGCCCGGGACGGAGCCCCGGGTCGATCCACACCGGTGCCCGCACCGTGCCGCGCCGTGAGGAGATCTGGACCTCCTCGCCGACCTGGACGCCGTACTTCTCCGCGTCCTCCGGGCACAGCTCCACGTACTCGCCGCGGCGCATCGGGGAGGCGAAACTCCCGCTCTGCACACCGGTGTTGTACGAGTCGAGCCGGCGCCCGGTGGTGAGCCTGATCGGGTACTGCTCGTCCGTCAGATCCACCGGCGGGTCGTGCTCGACGATCCCGAACGGGGCGAGCCTGCCGCGCTTGGCGGGGTCCGCCTCCCACAACCTGCCGTGCAGATAGGTGGGTTCGAGCCGCTCGGTGTCGGGGCACGGCCACTGGATGCCGTGGTGCTCGACCAGCCGGTCGTACGTCATCCCGTAGTGGTCGGGCGACAGTTCGCGCAGCTCGTTCCAGACGGTCTCGGCGTCCGCGAACTTCCACGGGTGACCGAGCCTGGCGGCCAGGTCGCAGATGATGTCGATGTCCTCGCGCGCCTCGCCCGGCGGGTTGATCGCCTTGCGGACACGCTGGACGCGGCGTTCGCTGTTGGTGGTGGTGCCGTCGGTCTCGCACCACGCGGCGGTGGCGGGCAGGATCACGTCGGCCAGCTCGGCGGTCCTGGTGAGGAAGATGTCCTGCACCACCAGGAAGTCGAGCGCCTTGAGCCGGTCGACCGCCTGCTCGCTGTCGGCCTCGGACTGCGCGGGGTTCTCGCCGATGCAGTAGACGGCCTTGAGATCGCCGGTCTCCATCGCCTCGAACATGTCGGTCAGGTTGAGGCCGTAGTGGGGCTGGATCACGGTGTCCCACGCGGTCTCGAACTTCTGCCGGATGTCGGGTTCGAGGATGTCCTGGAAGCCCGGCAGCCGGTTGGGGATGGCCCCCATGTCGCCGCCGCCCTGCACGTTGTTCTGCCCGCGCAGGGGCTGGACCCCGGAGCCGTACCGCCCGACGTGCCCGGTGAGCAGCGACAGGTTGATCAGCGCCCGGACGTTGTCCGTGCCGTTGTGGTGCTCGGTGATGCCGAGCGTCCAGCACAACTGGGCCCGCTCGGCGCGGGCGTAGGCGTGGGCGAGGTCGCGGATCGCCGCGGCGGGTACGCCCGTGACCTTCTCGGCCACGCCGAGGGTCCACGGCTCGACCTCGGCCGCGTACTCCTCGAAGCCGGTGGTGGCCTGCTCGATGAACGCCTTGTTGTGCAGCCCGGCGTGGATGATCTCGCGGCCGACGGCGTGCGCCAGCGGGATGTCCGTGCCGACGTTGAGTCCCATCCAGCTCTCGGCCCACTCGGCCGTGGACGTGCGGCGGGGATCGACGGCGTACATCCGCGCGCCGTTCCTGATGCCCTTGAGTACGTGCTGGAAGAAGATCGGGTGCGCGAAGCGGGCGTTGGAGCCCCACATCACGATCAGGTCCGTGTGCTCGACCTCCTCGTAGGAGGAGGTGCCGCCGCCGGAGCCGAAGGCCGCGGAGAGGCCGGCGACGCTCGGTGCGTGACACGTGCGGTTGCAGGAGTCGACGTTGTTGGTGCCCATCACCACGCGCGCGAACTTCTGCGCGACGTAGTTCATCTCGTTCGTGGCACGGGCGCAGGAGAACATGCCGAACGCACCGCGTGCGGCACCCAGTCCGGCGGCTGCCCGGTCCAGTGCTTCCTCCCAGGTCGCCCGCCGGAACGGGCCGCCCTTCTCGTCCCGTACCAGCGGGTGTTCGAGCCTGGCGTAGGTCTTCGGCGTGCGATCCCGCCTTCTTGCGCTGCTTTTCACGCTGCGCTCCCTCATGAGTTCATGGCTTGTGGCCGCGCCATTGCATACAGTATCCCGACAGCTTGCGGGAAGCGGAAGTCTTGCGCCGGGGTTTTGTGTGACGGGGGAGTGCGGGGGGGGCCCCCCCCGCGGCCCGCCCCCCCCCCCCCCCCACCGAACCCCCGGGCGGGGAAGCAGGCCGCCCCCCCCCCCCCCCGAACCACAAAGCAGGGGAGCGACGG
>NZ_JBHXRX010000083.1:0-32395 GCF_042714995.1 Streptomyces sp. NPDC058665 | reverse complement strand
GTGCCCCGTTCGTTGGACCCGATGTGCCCTTGTTGTTCACGCGACACAAATCAGCCTGAGTGTCCGAACACACCCCTCCTGCACCCCCGCCCCCTCACGCCGTCGCGTGGCGCTGTTCCAACCCCGCACCGGCCCGCGGAATGAAAGGGGGACGGGCAGGGGTCGTGTCCGGACACTCAGGCTGATTTGTGTCGCGTGGACAACCCGGCTCCCCCGGGTCCAACGAACGGGGCACGCGGCGTAAATCACGCCGTCCGGGCATGACCCCGGAGCGGCACCCGGACACCCACCCGCACCACGAACCCCCGCCGGAGGCGTGACCCGCAGAACACCCCGGGCACCTGTGCAGTGCGGTTACCCGCAAGTAGCATAAGGTGGGAAGCAAGCGTGCCCGCAGAGCCATCCGCACCCTGGAGGAGAGCCATCGTGCCTCGTACCGTCAGGGACGTCGTCTTCGTCGACGGCGTCCGCACCCCGTTCGGCAAGGCGGGCCCGAAGGGCATTTATCACGAGACCCGCGCCGACGACCTCGTCGTGAAAGCCATCCGGGAGCTGCTGCGCCGCAACCCGGGTCTCGACCCCGCGACGATCGACGAGGTCGCCATCGCCGCGACCACCCAGATCGGCGACCAGGGCCTGACCATCGGCCGTACCGCCGGCATCCTCGCCGGGCTGCCGCAGTCCGTGCCCGGTTACTCGATCGACCGGATGTGCGCCGGTGCGATGACCGCCGTGACGACCACCGCGGGCTCCATCGCCTTCGGCGCGTACGACGTCGTCGTCGCCGGCGGTGTCGAGCACATGGGCCGCCACCCGATGGGCGAGGGCGTCGACCCGAACCCGCGGTTCGTCTCGGAGAAGCTGGTGGACGAGTCGGCCCTGTTCATGGGCATGACGGCGGAGAACCTGCACGACCGCTTCCCGCACATCACCAAGGCCCGTGCCGACGAGTACGCCGTGCGTTCGCAGGAGAAGGCCGCCAAGGCGTACGCGAACGGCAAGATCCAGCAGGACCTCGTGCCGATCTCGGTGCGCCGCACCAGCCCCGAGGGCGGTGAGACGGGCTGGGGCCTGGCCACCGAGGACGAGCCGATGCGACCCGGGACGACGCTGGAGTCCCTGGCCGGGCTCAAGACTCCGTTCCGCCCGCACGGCCGGGTCACGGCCGGCAACGCGGCCGGTCTCAACGACGGCGCCACCGCCTCGCTGATCGCCTCCGAGGAGTTCGCGCGCGAGGCCGGGCTGCCGGTCAAGATGCGCCTCGTGAGCTACGCGTACGTGGGTGTCGAGCCCGAGGTCATGGGCTTCGGGCCGATCCCCTCGACCGAGAAGGCGCTGGCCAAGGCCGGTCTGTCGATCGGTGACATCGGTCTGTTCGAGATCAACGAGGCCTTCGCCGTGCAGGTGCTGGCCTTCCTGGACCACTACGGCATCGCCGACGACGACCCGCGCGTCAACCAGTACGGCGGCGCCATCGCGTACGGCCACCCGCTGGCCTCCTCCGGCGTACGGCTGATGACGCAGCTGGCCCGGCAGTTCGAGGAGCAGCCGCAGGTCCGCTACGGCATCACCACCATGTGCGTCGGCTTCGGCATGGGCGCGACGGTCGTCTGGGAGAACCCGCACTTCGACGGAGGCAACAAGTGAGCACCGCTGAACTCCTGAAGGGTGCGGCCGAGCTGTTCCCGGACGAGGTCGTCACCCAGGCGCATGTGCGCCACCTCGAACTCCCCGGCAAGGTGGGCACGTTCGCGCTCATCACGCTGGACAACGGACTGGACCACACGAAGCCGACGACGTTCGGCCCGCAGTCGCTGGCGAATGTGGACGCGGCGATCACGCGGGTCGAGGCGGAGGCCGCCGAGGGCCGGATCGTGGGTGTCGGTGTCACCGGCAAGCCGTTCATCTTCGCCGTGGGCGCCGACCTCAAGGGCGTCGAGCTGCTGAAGCGGCACGAGGACGCGCTGGCCATCGGCAAGGGCGGTCACGACGTCTTCAAGCGGCTCGCGGGGATCGCGGTGCCGACGTTCGCGTACTACAACGGCGCCGCGATGGGCGGTGGCGTCGAGATCGGGCTGCACTGCTCGTACCGCACCGTCTCCGCCGCGCTGCCCGCCTTCTCGCTGCCCGAGGTCTTCCTCGGTCTCGTCCCCGGCTGGGGCGGCTGCACGCTGCTGCCGAACCTGATCGGCGCCGACCGCGCGATCACGGTGATCATCGAGAACTCGCTCAACCAGAACAAGCAGCTCAAGGGCGCCCAGGTCCATGAACTGGGCATCGCCGACGCCCTGTTCGAGGGCGCCGACTTCCTGGAGCAGTCGCTCCTGTGGACCGCGTCGGTGCTGAGCGGCGAACTCACGGTCGAGCGCCCGGAGATCGACCGGGGCGAGGCGTGGGACCAGGCCGTGGCACGCGGCCGGTTCGTGGCCGACTCGAAGGTGCACGGCGCGGCCCCGGCCGCGTACCGCGCGCTGGACATCATCGCCGCCGCCAAGGACGGTGACCTCCAGGCCGGTTACGACGCCGAGGACACCGCCCTCGCCGACCTGATCATGGGCGGTGAACTGCGGTCGGGGATCTACGCGTTCAACCTCGTGCAGCGGCGCGCCAAGCGTCCGGCGGGCGCGCCGGACAAGGCGCTCGCGCGTCCGGTCACCAAGGTCGGTGTGGTCGGAGCCGGGCTGATGGCCTCGCAGTTGGCGCTGCTGTTCCTGCGCAGGCTCGAAGTGCCCGTGGTGCTCACGGACATCGACCAGGAGCGGATCGACAAGGGTGTGGGCTATGTCCACACCGAGATCGACAAGCTGCTCGGCAAGGGCAGGATCAACCAGGACAAGGCCAACCGCTACAAGGGTCTGGTCAGCGGAGTCCTGGACAAGGCCGACGGTTTCGCCGACGCCGACTTCGTCATCGAGGCCGTCTTCGAGGAGATGGGCGTCAAGCAGAAGGTGTTCGCGGAGGTCGAGGCGGTCGCTCCCGCGCACGCGATCTTCGCCACGAACACCTCGTCGCTGTCGGTCTCCGAGATGGCGTCGAAGCTGAAGAGCCCTGAGCGGGTCGTCGGTTTCCACTTCTTCAACCCGGTGGCGGTCCTGCCGTTGCTGGAGATCGTGCGCGGTCAGCAGACGGACGACGCGTCACTGGCGACGGCGTTCGGTGTCGCGAAGAAGCTCAAGAAGAGCGCGGTGCTGGTGAAGGACGCCCCGGCGTTCGTCGTCAACCGCATCCTCACCCGTTTCATGGGTGAGATCCAGAACATCATCGACGAGGGCACCCCGGTCGACGTGGCGGAGCGGGCCGTCGAGCCGCTGGGTCTGCCGATGTCACCGCTGGTGCTGCTGGAGCTGGTCGGACCCGCCATCGGTCTGCATGTCTCCGAGACCCTCCACCGGTCGTTCCCGGACCGATTCACGGTCTCGGAGAATCTGGCGGCCGTGGTGAAGGCGGGCAAGCGCGGCTTCTACGTGCACGCCTCCGGGAAGCCGGAGCTGGACCCGGAGGTCCTGGCGCTGCTGAAGCAGGGCGACAGTGTGCTGACGGAGGACCAGACCCGGGCGCGGGTGCTGGACGCGGTGGCGCAGGAGATCGGTCTGATGCTGGACGAGGGCGTCGTGGCGGAGGCCCAGGACATCGACCTCTGCCTGCTGACGGGCGCGGGCTGGCCGTTCCATCTGGGCGGTATCACACCGTACTTGGACCGGGAGGGCGTCTCGGAGCGGGTGAACGGGAAGAAGTTCCTGGAGCCGGGTGTGGCGAGCGTGCCTGTGTAGGGAACGGGATACCGTCCGGCGGTTGCTTTTGGGGTGCGGTTTCGTTGCCGACGGGCGGGGGTCGGGGCCTCCGGAGGGGTATGTCCGGACGGCGTGATTTACGGCGCGTGCCCCGTTCGTTGGACCCGATGTGCCCTTGTTGTTCACGCGACACAAATCAGCCTGAGTGTCCGAACACACCCCTCCTGCACCCCCGCCCCCCTCGGGCCGTCGCGTGGCGCTGTTCCAACCCCGCACCGGCCCGCGGAATGAAAGGGGGACGGGCAGGGGTCGTGTCCGGACACTCAGGCTGATTTGTGTCGCGTGGACAACCCGGCTCCCCCGGGTCCAACGAACGGGGCACGCGGCGTAAATCACGCCGTCCGGGCATGACCCCGGAGCGGCACCCGGCAACCGACCGCAACCCAGCCCGCGCCGCAGGCGAACCCGCACCCGGACACCGACCCGCACCACGAAACCGCGCCGGAGGCGACCCCGCACCCCGTCAGACGCGTGACCACGCCTCCAGCGCGAGTCCCGGTTCCGCCTTCTGGCGGGCCACTCGCAGGGTGCCGTCCTTGCCCACCGCGGCCATCACCACCCGGCCGCGGCCGTCCAGGGCCAGGGCGGGGGCGCCGACGCACTCCTCGCCCGTGGGAGTCCAGGTGACGCCCGCCGCCTCGTTCTCCGTCGGGTAGGCGGCCAGCAAGGGGCGGCCGTCGAGGCCGCGTTGGGCCAGGATCGTGCAGTCGTGGCCGTCGACGGGCGTACGGAGCAGGGCGATCGGGCCGGTGCCGGGGCCGCCCAGCGGGGCGGTCTCGCCCTCGCCGAGCCGCCAGGCGTGCACCGTACGGTCGTTGGTGTCGCGCCAGTAGTGGGTGAGGCGGTCGGCGCCGGTGCGTTCGGAGCTGAGGGTGCCGGGGGTGACGCGCGCCGCGAAGCTCTTCAGGTCGCGTTCGGGCTTCGCGGCCTGCTTCGGCTGTCTCCAGCGCATCACCGCGTCGTCGGTCGGGGCCAGGACCTCGATCAGGCCGTCCTCGCCCACGACGGCCGACGCCTCGCCGGTCATCCTGGACCCCTTGAGGTCCGCCCACGCGAACCAGGCGCCGGTGGGCTTCTGGAGCCTGGCGGACAGGCCGCGGCCCGCGTTGCGGGCGAACAGGTAGAGCGAGCCGCTGGGGTCGATCACCGCCCCGGGCAGGCCGATGAGGCCGCCCCTGGCCAGGTCCTTCGGGTACGGCGTACCGAGCGGCTGCCAGTCGCGCAGCGGGCGGCCTGTCTGGAACTGGACGGCGTACACGACGTCCGTACGGATCTGTCCGTCGTCGGTGGGCATGCGGCGCAGGCCCACCAGATGGACGTAACCCTGGGCGCCACTGGCGATGGAGAGATACGGCAACAGGCCGGGGGCCGGGAGCAGTTCGGGGCCCGACCAGCCCGGACCGCCGAGCCGGTCCTCCGTCCACCGCCGCACACCGTCGTCGGTGGGCGCGTACGCGGTGAGCCTGCCGTCCTTGCCGCGCAGCAGCCAGCCGGTGGTCGCGGGGACCACACCGTCGGCCGTGGGAACGGGAATGGACTCAGCCGGCCGGCCGCCGGTGTCCGGGGCCTCGCCGGGGCCCCGACCGGATCGTTTCGGCGTCCGTGCGGACCGCAGTGCCATGACCCACTGCCACCTTCCCAGCGCATGAAATTTCCCCGACGATAGCATTCGCGGGTGACGCGGAACCGTACCGCCCCGGCTGGTTGTGGCACGCTCCTGAAGTGCGGATTCTACTGATTGTCGACGGGGCGAACGTGGTCGGTTCGGTGCCCGACGGATGGTGGCGCGACCGGCGCGGGGCCGCCCAACGGCTGCGGGACGAACTGGTGCCGCTCGCCGGTAACGGTCTGCCGGGCGCCGGGGTTCCGGGCCCCCTGGACGTGGTGCTGGTCGTGGAGGGGCGGGCGCGGGGTGTGGAGTCCGTGCCCGGTGTCCGGGTGGAGGCGGCGCCCGGCAGCGGTGACGACCTGATCAGCGAACTGGCCGCGGGCGCGGGAGAGCGCCCGTGTGTCGTCGTCACCGCCGACCGGGAGCTGCGGCGGCGGGTCGAGACGTACGGCGCGCGGTGCGTCGGGCCCCGTACGGTGCGTCAACTCCCGGACGAGCGGACGTAGAAGACGGTGCCTTCGACGGTGCCGGGAAGCTGCTCGTACTGTCCGGCCAGGAGCCGGCGCAGCGTCGGGAGGCGTTCGGGGGCGTACGGCTTGCCCCGTGAGTCGTCCACGATCAGCGCGGGTGGGCGCGCCCTGATCTCGGCGGCGAAGACCCGCCAGGCTCCCGGTACCCCGTACCGCTCGCCCACCTGTGGCCCGTCCCTGCCGCCGCTGAAGTTGGTGAGGAGCCCGGCGGTCAGATAGCGGCTGGCGGGGGTCCGGTCGGCGAGGCGGTACGTCTGCGGGTGTATCCCCCACACGAGGACGCGGTCGGTCGGGGCGCTGTGTTCCCGTACGGCGATGGCGACGCGTTCCGCGTGGGTGAGTTCGGAGCGCGGGGCGAAGACGGCCCAGGCGACGAAGCACGCGCAGACGCAGGCGGGTACGGAGAGGACGTGCCTGAGCCGTTCGTGGCGCAGTGAGCGCAGGGCGGAGGTCGCCAACAGGGCGATGGGGGGCAGGAGTTGCAGGAAGTAGTGGCCGAAGAAGTGGAAGCCGACGGCGACGGCTCCGGCGGACGCGCCGAACCAGACCCAGAGGTCCGCATCGCGCGGCCGGGGTCCGGTGTGCAGGGCTCTGCGGACCGGCGGGAGGATACCGAGGCAGCAGAGGCCGAGGACGGAGCTGTTCACCACCGCCCGGACGACGACGTGGAGTTCGGATCCGTCGAGGGAGAAGGCGTACGCCCCCGATCCGGTGACCGTCCAGAAGAGGAAGCCCCCGGGGTCGGTCAGGAGCGCTGCCGCGACGACCGGGGCGGTGAAGCCGACTGCCGTACGCAGGAGGCCTGTTCGCAGCGGGGCGCGGCTCGGGGCGGCACCGTGGGTGCGCCAGAGCAGCCAGAGCACCGGGACGAGAACGACGCCCCCGGTCTGCTTAGTGAGGAACGCCCCCGCGACGGCCGCTCCGGCGGCGCCCCAGCGGCCCCGGTCGGCGCAGAGGACGGCCGCGGCGGTGAAGGGCAGTATGACGACCTCGAAGGTGACGGCCTGGGTGTCCTGCGGGATGAACCCGACGGAGATCAGCAGGAAGAGCACCCCGGCCGTGACACCCGAGCGGTCGCCCCAGCGGCCCCGGCCGAAGGCCGCGAGCAGGGCGGCGGTGGTGAACTGGGCGCCGACGGCGAGGAGTTTCATCGCCTGGCCGGATCCGTCGCCGAAGAGCAGGAACGCCGCCTCGTACAGCCACGGCAGCAGCGGTGTCTTGCGGTCGACCACGGTCTCGTACAGCTCGCCGCCCTCCGCCAGTATCCGGGCCTGGACCGCGAGATAGCCCTCGTCCGGGCTCCAGAAGGAGTGAAGGAAGGACGGGAGGCGGATGGCGAGGGCGAGGGCTGCCAGGACGGGCAGCAGTCGTCGCCAGAAGCCGTACGCGAAGGTGCGGGCTGGTTCGGCCCGGGTGGGCTTCCGCTGGGCCGGCAGCGGCCTGGTGGGTCCGGGGCGGGTGGGCGAGAGGCGGGGTGCGGCGGACCGCGGCTCGACGGGCATGGGCGACTTTCCTGCGGCGGGGGGTGGCGGTGGAAACTGATGTGGCGTCAGGCGGCCTTGCCCAGGCGGCTGTTGCCGCGCCCGTAGGCGAAGTAGACGACCACACCGACGGCCATCCAGATGGCGAAGCGCAGCCAGGTCTCGGCGGGCAGGTTGAGCATCAGCCAGAGCGAGGCCAGCACGGACGCCGCGGGCAGCCATGGCACCAGCGGGGCGCGGAAGGACCTCGGCAGGTCGGGGCGCGTACGGCGCAGGATGACCACGCCGATCGCGACGACGACGAAGGCGAAGAGCGTGCCGATGTTCACCAGCGACGCCAGCTCCTCGATGCTGGTGAAACCTGCGACGATCGCGATGATCACGCCGAGGAGCACCGTCGAGCGGTACGGGGTGCGGAACCGGGGGTGGACGTGCGAGAAGAAGCGTGGGAGCAGCCCGTCACGGCTCATCGCGAAGAACACCCGGGTCTGGCCGAGCAGCAGGATCATGCACACGGTGGTGAGGCCGACGGCGGCCCCGAAGCTGATGACGCCCGCGTAGAAGGGATGCCCGGTGGCCTTGAACGCGTCGGCGAGCGGTGCGTCCACGGTGAGCCGGGTGTAGTGCTGTATGCCGGTGACGACGACGGACACGGCCACGTAGAGGACGGTGCAGATGAGCAGCGAGCCGATGATGCCGCGTGGCATGTCGCGCTGCGGCACCTTCGTCTCCTCGGCTGCCGTGGCGACGATGTCGAAGCCGATGAAGGCGAAGAAGACGACGGAGGCGGCGGTGAAGATGCCCATCACGCCGAAGTTGGTGGGCGCGTAGCCGAACATCAGCTGGATCAGCGGCGACGCGAGTCCGGCGCCCGCGGGCTGTTCCTGCGCCTCGGGGATGAACGGCGAGTAGTTCGCCGAGTCGATGAAGAACGCGCCGGCGATGATGACGATGAGGACCACGGTCAGCTTGACGGCCACGACGACCGCGGTGACACGCGCGGAGAGTTTCATCCCGAGGACGAGGATCGCGGTCAGCAGCAGGACGAGAAGGAACGCCAACAGGTCGAAGCCGAAGCCGGATTCCTCGTTGGTGCCCGCGAGGGAGTCGGGCATGTGCCAGCCCGCGTTCTGGAAGAGCGACTGTACGTAGCCGGACCAGCCGACGGCCACCACGGCCGTGGCGAGGGCGAATTCGAGGACCAGGTCCCAGCCGATGATCCACGCGGGCAGCTCGCCGAGTGAGGCGTAGCTGAAGGTGTACGCGGAGCCGGCCACCGGCACGGTCGACGCGAACTCCGCGTAGCAGACGGCCGCGAGGGCGCAGACGATGCCCGCGACGACGAAGGCGAGGGCGGTGGCGGGGCCCGCGTTGTTCTTGGCGACGGCACCGGTGAGGACGAAGATGCCGGTGCCGATGATCACGCCGACGCCGAAGACCGTCAGATCCAGCGCGGAGAGCGACTTCTTGAGCGCGTGCTCGGGCTCTTCGGTGTCCTGGATGGACTGTTCGACGGTTTTCGTGCGGAACATCGGGTGTCTTCTGGGTCCCGTGTCGTGCGGGGTGGTCACCGGCGTACCTCCGAGTGCGTGGTTGCCGCCATGATCGAGAAGTGCTCGGCGACGCCGGTGCCCGGGAGCGCTTATTTCACACGGATGGGCCGGTCGGACCACCCGTACAGGGAGTCCGACCGGCCCATCCGCCGGTGCGTTTTCTACGTGGTTCGCGTCAGTCGCGCGTGATCTCCTCGGCCGAGAGTTCGCCGGCCATGCGGCCGTCGATCCTCGATACGAGGCCGGTGACCTGGCGCGCGATGTCCGGGGCTGTCAGCCCGATCTCGGCCAGCAACTCCTTGCGGGAGGCGTGGTCGAGGAAGCGGGCCGGGATGCCGAAGTCCCGCAGGGGGATGTCGATCCCGGCGTCCCGCAGCGACTGCGCGACGGCCGAACCGACGCCGCCCGCACGGCTGTTGTCCTCGACGGTGACGACGACGCGGTGCTGCTCGGCGAGCGGCGGGAGCGCCTCGTCGACGGGCTTGACCCAGCGCGGGTCGACCACGGTGGTCGAAATGCCCTGCTTGTCCAGGAGATCGGCGATCTCCAGACACATCGGGGCGAGCGCGCCGACCGACACCAGCAGTACGTCCGCGGGAGCTTCCGTGGGGCGGCGCAGCACGTCCATGCCGCCGACCTTGCCCACCGCGGCGACCGCGGGACCGACGGCGCCCTTGGAGAAGCGCACCACGGTCGGGGCGTCGTCGACCGCGACGGCCTCGCGGAGTTGGGCCCGTACCTGGTCGGCGTCGCGCGGGGCGGCGATCCGCAGGCCCGGCACGCACTGGAGGATCGACATGTCCCACATGCCGTTGTGGGAGGCGCCGTCGGTGCCGGTGATGCCGGCCCGGTCCAGGACGAACGTCACGCCGCAGTTGTGCAGGGCGACGTCCATCAGGACCTGGTCGAAGGCTCGGTTGAGGAAGGTCGCGTACACGGCGAAGACGGGGTGCAGTCCGCCGGTGGCCAGACCGGCCGCCGACACCGCCCCGTGCTGCTCGGCGATCCCCACGTCGTACACGCGGTCCGGGAACGCCTTGGCGAACCTCTCCAGGCCGACGGGCTGGAGCATCGCGGCGGTGATGGCGACGATGTCCGCGCGCTCGGCGCCGAGTTTGACCATCTCCTCGCCGAACACCGACGTCCAGTCGACGCCTGAACTGGCGATCGGCAGGCCGGTGTCGGGGTGGATCTTGCCCACGGCGTGGAAGCGGTCGGCCTCGTCCTGGAGGGCGGGCTGGTAGCCGCGGCCCTTCTCGGTGAGGCAGTGGATGATGACGGGGCCGCCGAAGCGCTTGGCGCGCTGGAGGGCCGACTCCATCGCCTCCACGTCGTGGCCGTCGATCGGACCCACGTACTTGAGGCCGAGGTCCTCGAACATGCCCTGGGGTGCGATGAAGTCCTTGAGGCCCTTCTTCGCGCCGTGCAGCGTGTCGTAGAGAGGGCGGCCGACGACCGGCGTGCGCTCCAGGATGTCCTTGCCGCGGGCCAGGAAGCGCTCGTAACCGTCGGTGGTGCGCAGGGTCGCGAGATGGTCGGCGAGGCCGCCGATGGTGGGCGCGTACGAACGCTCGTTGTCGTTGACGACGATGACGAGCGGACGGTCCTTCGCGGCGGCGATGTTGTTCAGCGCCTCCCAGGCCATGCCGCCGGTGAGCGCGCCGTCGCCGATGACGGCGACCACGTGGTCGTCGCGGCCCAGCACCTGGTTGGCCTTGGCGAGACCGTCGGCCCAGCCGAGGACCGTCGACGCGTGCGAGTTCTCGATGATGTCGTGCTCGGACTCGGCCCTGGACGGGTAGCCGGAGAGGCCGCCCTTGCTCTTGAGCTTGCCGAAGTCCTGACGTCCCGTGAGCAGCTTGTGCACATAGGACTGGTGGCCGGTGTCGAAGAGGACCTTGTCCTTGGGTGAGTCGAAGACCCGGTGCAGCGCGATCGTCAGCTCGACGACCCCGAGGTTGGGGCCGAGGTGTCCGCCGGTCTTGGAGACGGCGTCGACGAGGAAGGACCGGATCTCTCCGGCGAGCTGCTCCAACTGCTCCGGGCCGAGGCGGTCCAGATCACGCGGGCCCTTGATGCGGGTCAGCAGGTCCCATCCGTCGCCCACCGCCGCCTCGGGCGGTCGAGCTGCGCGCGGCTGTGTCACCGTGCCTCCTTGGGTTGAACTGATCTGGCATACCGGTCCGCCGAGTCTAATGTTCCCGTCGCCACGGGCGTCATCGGGCGGCACATGATTCACCGTATGAGCATCTGTGCGTATGTCAGACCTACGCCCGTCGAACGCCCCACCACCACACGAACACGCCCGGTACCGGGCCTCCCGGTACCGGGCGCGACGTGCGAGGACGGCTGTCAGGCGCGACCAGCGGTCTTCTGGGTCTTCCGGGTGACGGCGTCGATGACGACGGTGGCCAACAGCACACCACCGGTGATCATGTACTGGATCGGCGAGGCGATGCCCTGAAGGGCGAGGCCGTACTGGATCGACGTGATGACGAGCACACCGAGCAGCGCGTTCCAGGTGCGGCCCCGGCCACCGAAGAGGCTGGTGCCACCGATGACGGCAGCGGCGATCGCGTTCATCAGCAGCTCACCGGCGCCGGCGCCCTGGTTGGCGGAGGCGATCTTCGAGGCGATGAACAGACCGCCGATCGCGGCGAAGGTGCCCGCGATGGAGAAGACCGCGATCCGGACGCCGACGACGCTGATACCGGCACGGCGCGAGGCCTCGACGCTGCCGCCGAGCGCGAAGATCTTGCGGCCGAAGGCGGTGCGGCGGAGTACGAAGTCCGTCAGCACCAGGACGATCACGAAGATCAGCACGGCCAGGGGCAGGCCCTTGTACTGGTTGAAGGTGATCGCCGCGGCGAAGGCCAGGACGGCCAGCAGCGCCGTACGGACGATGATCTCGCTCAGCGGCCGGGACGGGACACCAGCGGCGGCCCGGCGGCGGTTGTCGAAGAACGAGGAGAGGAAGAATCCGGCCACCACGACCACGGCGAGCCCGTAGGCGGCGGCGACGTCGGCGAAGAAGTACCCGGTGAGATTGCCGACCAGGCCGTCGGGGTCCAGGTTGATCGTGCCGTTGTCGCCGAGGATCTGGAGCATGAAGCCGTTCCAGAACAGCAGACCGGCCAGGGTCACGGCGAACGCGGGCACGCCCACACGGGCGAAGAAGAAGCCGTGGAGAGCACCCGCGGCGGCGCCGGTAAGGATGGCCAGGATCAGCGCGAGCCACTCGGACATGCCGTGTGTGACGGCGAGAACCGCGAAGACGGCGCCCGCCACACCGCTGACCGAGCCGACCGACAGGTCGATCTCGCCGAGCAGCAGGACGAAGACGATACCGACCGCGATCATGCCGGTGCCGACCATGGCGACCGAGATGTCGGAGAGGTTGCCGGCGGTGAGGAAGTTCGAGTTGAGGCTGGTGAAGATCGCCCAGATGATGATCAGGCCGAGGACCACCGGTATGGAACCGAGGTCACCGCCGCGCATCTTGCGCTTGAACTCCGACACGTAGCCCGCGAAGCCCTGTTCGCGTACGACGAGCCGGGGGTCCACGGCGACCGTCGCCGCGCCGGCCGCGGGGGCGGGCGCGTCGTCGGCGGTGCCGACAGGTGCGGAGGTCTTGTCGAGACTCACTTCTTAACCTCCACGTTGCGCGCCGCGCGGCGGGTCACGGCGTTGTCCGTGGCACCGGTGATCGCGGAAATGATGTCTTCCTGCGAGGTGGTGGCGACGTCGAAGAAGCCGTTGTTACGGCCCAGCCTGAGCACGGCGACCTTGTCGGCGACCGCGCGGACGTCCTCCATGTTGTGGCTGACCAGGATCACGGCGTAGCCGCGTTCCCGCAGCCGCTCGACCAGGTCGAGGACCTGGGCGGTCTGTTCGACGCCGAGGGCCGCGGTGGGCTCGTCGAGGATCACCAGCTTGGGCTCGCCGAGCATGGACCGGGCGATGGCCACGGTCTGGCGCTGGCCGCCGGAGAGCGAGGCGATCGGGATGCGCACGCTGGGGATGCGGATCGACAGCGTGGTGAGCAGCTCGCGGGCGCGGCGCTCCATCTCGACCTCGTTGAGAACACCCCAGGAGCGCAGCTCCCGGCCGAGGTAGAGATTGCCGACGACATCGAGGTTGTCGCACAGCGCGAGGTCCTGGTAGACCGTCGCCACACCCAGTCCCTGGGCGTCGTGCGGCTTGTTGATGGCGACCGACCTGCCCTCCCACTCGATGACGCCGTCATCGATGGGGTGGACTCCGGCGATCGTCTTGACGAGCGTGGATTTGCCGGCGCCGTTGTCGCCCACGAGGGCGACGACCTGTCCGGCATGGACCTCAAGCTCTACGTCGGTGAGCGCCTGCACGGCACCGAACCGCTTGGAGACCCCTCGCAACGCCAGCACGGGCGTAGCGGTCACGTAAACCATCTCCTTCGCCGCCTGGCCGGCGGGGATACCGCGCCCTGGGGGTGGTGGGCACGGGGGTCGAGCAGAAGAGAGAAATGCGGGGGACGCACGAAAAGCCGTGAAGTGGTCCGTCCGGCGCCCCGCCCGGTAGCGGGACAGTTGGGGGCGGGGCGCCGGACAGGCTTCAGGGCGGGTTTCCGCGGTCCTACTGGCTGACTACTTGACGCCGAGGGTGTCGCACTTGGCCTTGAGCTTGGCGGTGCAGATCTCGTCGACGGTGTAGATGCCGTCCTTGATGACCGTGTCGTTGATGTTGTCCTTGGTCAGCGAGACGACCGGGACGAGCACCGACGGGATCTCCTTGGTGGTGGCGCTGTCGACCGTGGTCTTGGCGATGGCGTCCAGGGACTCGCCCTTGGCGACCGCGACGGCCATCTCGGCCGCGATGGAGGCCTCGGTCGGGTACGGCTTGTAGACGCTCATGAACTGCTCACCGGCGACGATGCGCTGCACACCGGCGAGTTCGGCGTCCTGGCCGGTGACCGGCGGGAGCGGGGAGATGCCGGCGCCCTTGAGGGCGGTGATGATGCCGCCCGCCATGCCGTCGTTGGCGGAGTAGACGCCGACGATCTTGTCCTTGCCCAGGGCCGAGATCGCGCCTTCCATGTTGGCGTTGGCGTTCTCCGGCTTCCACTCCTTGGTGTCGTACTCCTTGCCGATCGTCACCTTGCCGTCGAGGACGGACTTGGCGCCCTTCTTGAAGAGGGCGGCGTTCGGGTCGGTGATCGCGCCGTTCATCATCACGATGTCACCGTCCTTCGCCTTCGGGCCCAGCTCGTCCAGGAGCGCCTGGCCCTGGACGCGGCCGACCTCTTCGTTGTCGAAGGAGACGTAGCCGTCGATGTCGCCCTCGGCGAGGCGGTCGAAGGCGATCACCGGTATGCCGGCGTCCTTGGCCTTCTTGATCGAGCCCGTGATGGCCTTGGAGTCGACGGCGTCCACGATCAGGGCGTCGACCTTGTTGGTGACCATCGTGTCGGCCTGCTGGTTCTGCGTCGACGCGTCCTGCTTGGCGTTGGCGTAGACGACCTTGCCCTTGCCGTCGGTCAGTTCGCTGACCCGCTTCTCGATCAGCGGCTTGTCGAACTTCTCGTAGCGCGCGGTCTGGTTCTCGGGCAGCAGCAGACCGATGGTCAGCGAGCCGTCGGACTTCTTGGACGACTCCTTCGCCGAGTCACCGGACTCCTTGGCGCTTCCACAGGCGGCGAGAGAGACGGCCATCGCGGTGGCAGCGGCAGCCACGGCAGCACGTCGGAGATGTGCGTTCACTTCAGAAACCTCCCTGACGAGGCCGCGACGTTGCGGCCGAGGTGGCTGGAAGTCAACTCCGCTGCGGACGCAGCGTCAAGGAGTAAATCCTTAACGAGATGACAACGGTGCCATTCGTTATCTAAGTGAAGACAGCCGAGCCGACGGGCAGAGTGCTCTCAAGTAGGGTCGAATCGCCCATTTCGCTCAGTACGAGGGCGAGGGCACCGAGCACTTCCGCACGGCCGCCGAGGGCTCCCGGCAGCACCGAGAGCTGTCTGGCCGCGCTCGGGATCGCGTACCGGGAGACCGACTCCCTTATCGGCGCGAGCACCAGCTCACCAGCCTCGGCCAAATCGCCGCCGAGCACCACCCGGCTGGGGTTGAGCAGATTGCAGAGATTGGCGACGCCGCTGCCGATGTGGCGCCCGACGTCGGCGACCACCCGGCGGCAGCCCGGGTCGCCCTCCCTGGCCAGCTGTACGACCCGCTCCATGGTCAGATCGCGGCCGTGGCTGGACCTGAGCAGCGGCAGTACGTAGCGGGCGGCCGTGAAGGTCTCCAGGCAGCCGCGGTTGCCGCAGCGGCAGACGGGGCCCGACTCGTCCAGCGTGATGTGCCCGATCTCACCCGCCGTACCGCCCGGTCCGCGGTAGATCTGGCCCTCTATGACCAGGCCGGCGCCGACACCGCTTGCGACCTTGATGTAGGCGAGGTCCTTCACGCCCCGGCCGCTGCCCCAGACCAGCTCGCCGAGGGCGCCGAGATTGGCGTCGTTGTCGACGTACACCGGTACACCGAGCCGCCCCGCCAGCTCCTCGCTGGGGTTGATCCCCGTCCAGCCCGGCAGGATCGAGGTCGAGCCGAGGGTGCCCGAGACGACGTCGATCGGGCCCGGCACCCCGAGCCCCACACCGATGACCTTCTGGCGGCCTATCCCGGTGGCCTCGATCAGCCTCTCCACCAGCTCTTCCGCCCGGCCGAAGCCGTACGCCGACGAGGCGTCCACGTCGAGCGGTTCGGACTCCTCGGCGAGCACCTGGTGGGCCAGGTTCCCGACCGCCACCCGCAGATGCGTATGGCCGAAGTCGACGCCTATGACGATGCCCGCGTCGCCGCTGAGCGAGACGCTGCGGGCCCTGCGGCCCCCCGCCGAGGTGGGCGTCACCTCGACGGTGCCGCCCTCCCTGAGCTCGCGGACGATGTTGGAGACCGTGGCCGCCGACAGTCCTGTGCTCCGGGCGATCTCCGCCTGGGTGAGCGAGCCCGCCATGCGCACCGCGCGCACGACACGCTCCAGATTCGCCCGGTGCAGAGACGACTGTGACCCTGGAGTCTCCACAACTGATCCACTCCTGCCCTTGGCAGGCGGCACGACCACCGCCCCCGGCCGGGGTCGCGCCTGTGAGGCCCCGACGTATCTCCAACTTGTGAACTCTAAGCTCAGCCTTTCGGGTCGCTTCCCGTCAAGACCTTGAGCAGTGCTGGACGTGGATGGGCACCGTACGTACGCATCTGACCTGCGAACATGGGCGTTTTGGCGAATTCAGGCCAGTGGCGGTGGCGAAAACTGCCCCTTCGGCTCGGGATGGATACCGAACGAACCCTCCGGACGAGGGCCAGGAGCACGGCGCAGCGGGGGCCCGGAACGCCGCGAACCGCCCCCCGGCGAGAGGCCGGAGGGCGGTTCGACGAGGAGACTCCGATGAGGTGCGAACGGCTACTTGAGCGCTCCCGCCGTCAGCCCCGCGACGACCTGGCGCTGGAAGATGATGTACGCGGCGAGCACCGGCAGCATCGCCATCACCAGTCCGGCGAAGAGCCCGGAGTAGTCGCCCTTGTAGCCCTGGCTGACCGCCAGCTGCACCAGACCCTGCGAGAGCACCTTCTTGTCCGGGTCGGTGTTGAGCACCGTCGGCAGCATGTACTGGTTCCACTGCCCGAGGAAGTTGAAGATACCGACGCTGATCAGACCCGGCTTGGCCATCGGCAGCATGATCTGGAAGAAGGTCCTCGTATGCGAGGCGCCGTCGATGATCGCCGCTTCCGCCACCGAAGTCGGCAGCGTCCTGAAGAAGGACGACAGGAAGAACACGGTGAACGGCAGCGAGTAGGCGATGTAGACCAGGATCAGACCGTGCGTGGTGTTCAGCAGTCCCATGTTGTTCATGACGAAGAACAACGGGACCAGCGCCAGGATGATCGGGAAGCTCATCCCTCCGACGAAGAGGAAATAGATGAAGCGGTTCCCGGGGAAATCGAAGCGCGCCAGTACGTACGCGGCCATCGAGCCGAGCACCAGAGTGCCGATCAGCGAACCCCCCACCACCAGAATGGTGTTGAGGAAGTAGTCGCTCATGTGCGCCTGGGTCCAGGCCCGCGACCAGTTCTCGAAGTGGAGCCTGTCCGGCAGCGCCCAGGGCGAACTGAAGATGGAGTTGTCGTCCTTGAAGGAGGACATCACCGCCCACAGCAGCGGCAGCACCACCAGCAGCGCCCAGATGACCAGCACACCGTGGGAGAAGACGTTGAGGACACCGCCCCCGGACTTCTCCTTCTCCGGCGGCGCGTTCACCTTGGTCACCGGCGGCCGGTCGCGCG
This sequence comes from Streptomyces sp. NPDC058665, assembly GCF_042714995.1. Taxonomy (NCBI): domain Bacteria; kingdom Bacillati; phylum Actinomycetota; class Actinomycetes; order Kitasatosporales; family Streptomycetaceae; genus Streptomyces; species Streptomyces sp. NPDC058665. The sequence continues at coordinate 15,113 of NZ_JBHXRX010000083.1, read as the reverse complement.
GCTCCTCGGGCGTGATGGCCGGAGGCGTGTCAGTGGTCTTCATCAGAACTCCAGCCGCTCGCGCCGGCCCAGTTTCGTCACGACCGCCGCGAAGGACAGCGTGACCACGAGCAGAGCGACACCGATCGTTGTGGCATAACCGGCCTGGGCGTCCCTGAAGGCCGTTTGGTAGACGTACAGCGGCAGGACCGTGGTCGAGTAGTCGGGTCCGCCACCGCCCGGCCCCACGGTCATGATCTGTACGACCGCGAACGCCTCGGCGCCGAGCGCCAGGATGCCCATGTAGATCCAGCCCGCCTGCACGGTGTCCCAGAGCAGCGGGAGGGTGATCCGGAAGAAGGTCGTGAACCGGTCCGCGCCGTCCAGCAGCGCCGCCTCGTAATAGTCCTTCGGAATGGAGGCCATTCCGGCGGAGAAGAGAACGACGAAGAAGCCGACCGTGCTCCAGATCAGGACCGCCATCACGCACCAGAGCGCGAGATCCGGGTCACCCAGCCAGAGCGGCTGGACGTTGTCCAGACCCACCGCGGAGAGTGCCGCGTTGATGGCGCCGCTCTCCGGGTTGTAGGCGAACTGGAAAAGCAGGGCGACGATCGCGATGGAGAGCACCTGCGGGAAGAAATACGCGATCTTGTAGAAACCCGAACCGCGTACACCCGCGATCGTGGCGCCCTTTCGCTGCCGCCCGCCGACATTGATCATGAAGGCGAGGAACAGCGCGAGGGAGAGCGTCACCAGCGGAAGCAACAGCACGAACAGCACGCTGTGCTGCAAGGACTTCCAGAAGATGTCGTCTTCGAACATCTTCTTGTAGTTGTCGAAGCCCACCATCTTGAAGTCGGAACTCAGCCCCGTCCAGTCCGTGAACGAGTAGTAGATGGACTGGATGAACGGCCATATGACGAAGATCGCGTACAACGCCAAGGGGGCGATCAAAAACCCCGCGATGAACCGGTATTTACCGTGCTGCATGGATCCGACCCCGATCTGTGCGCGGATGCCGCCGCTGGTGACGCTTGCTCACTGGTGCTTGTAGTGCTTGATGGACTGGTCCTTCGCGGCGGCATCCGCGTAGCCCTGGATCTTCTTGATGGCCTCGGCGGGGGTGAGACGCCCGGCCATCATCTCGCCGAGACCGGCGACCCCGATCTGCTCCTTCTGGAGCTTGACGTACCAGTCCTGGAGGCGCGGGTTGACGACGTTCTCGCCCGCCTTGTCCAGGGAGGCGACGGCCGACTTGAGGCCCGGGGTCAGCTCGATGCCGTCCGTGCCGCCGTTGAGGGCGGTCAGCGACTTCACCTGGGAGGTGAAGTTCTTCGACGACTCCTCGCTGAGCATGATGCGCAGCAACTCCATGCCCCCCTGCGGGTTCTTGGCCTTCTGCGGGACGATGAAGGGCTCACCGCCGGAGGCCCAGATGGTGCCGAACGGCATCTTGTCGGAGGCGTCCATGCCGGTCGGCGCGCCGACGGCGAGGTTGAAGTCGGCCGGCATCGTCTTGGCCGCCTCGTTCTCCACCCAGGAGCCGTTCGGGATGAAGAGCGCCTTGCCCTTCGTCCAGGCGGTCTGCGACTGGATGTGGTCCAGGCCGGGGGTGCCCTGGAGGATGTAGCCCTTCTTGAAGAGCTCGTAGTACGCCTCGAACGCCGTCTTGACCGCCGGGTCCTTCCAGGCGTTCGGCTCCAGGTTGTCGATCTTGTCGAGGACCTCGGCGCCGCCGATCTTGGCGATCATCGGGTAGAGCGAGAAGGGGATGTAGTACGGGTGCTTGCCCGCGTACGTCCAGCCGGCGATGCCCTTCTTCTTCGCCTTCTCGCAGACCGCGAGCATGTCGTCCCAGGTCTCGGGGTAGGTCGCGTCGAGGTTCTCCAGCGCCTTCTGCGAATACCACACGCCGTAGACCGTGTAGGCGTAGTACATGATCCAGACGGGGTCGCCGTCGAACTGGCCCATCTCGACGATGCCGGGGCGCAGGGTGTCGCGCACCTTCTTGGCGGGGTCGTCGTACGACGGGGCGTCCATCAGCGCCGTGAGGTCGGTGAGCTGCTTCTTGCCCACCAGCACGCCCATGTCCATCTGCTCGGCACCGGAGTTGTCGATCAGGTCCGGCGGGGTGCCGCCGTTGAACCTCGGCTGGAGCGTGGACTGGATCTTCTCGGTCGCCGCGTGCTTGACCTTCGGGGCCTTCGGGAACGCCGTGTTGTAACGCTTCTCCGCGTCGATCGCGTACTGCTCGCCGAACCCGCCGTTGAAGATGACGACTTCGAGCTGCGCCGTCTCGTTGGCTCCGAGGGGGTTCTTCGCCGAGGTCTTGCCCTTCTCGACCTTCTCGTCGCCGCCGCTGTCGCTGCTCGCGCAGGAGGCCAGGAAACTCATCGTCGGCACGGTGATCAGGCCGACCGCCGCCGAACGCTTGATCAGATCGCGACGGCCAAGGCCCTCATTGCTGTGAGCGGAGGTTGATCCCATGCTCAAGTCCTCGCCTTCTCCAGGACTCAGGCGGTGTACCGGTCGCCCGTCCTTCTCGCCTGAGGCAGAAGGGCCCCGCCACCGCGGTCAAATGAAGCTGGGTCGTGCAGGATTGTGGTGCTTGATTCGCGTGCGCTCCCGGCCCTTCGCCGTTCGAAACCTGGCGAGGCGGACGCCGACAGGTATAGTCCACTTCAGGTCAACTGAGCAAGATCGAAAGCAGGTTTGGGCGGGAGACTTTCCCTAGTTGAGACCTCCGGCGGGTTTCGGAAGACACCCATGACATCCGTACGGATCTCACCGTATTTTCCGGATCGCGCACGCCACGATATCCGGCTCGCTCGCGCGCTCTCGCGCACACGAATATGTGCAGCTTCAACGAATCGCTTTTGGCAGAATGGCCGGTTTCTGTCATCTCACACCGGCAACACTCTTGACACCGTGCACCTTCTGCATCACTACTTAAGCTGCGCATGACTTATGACAACGTTGTCCATCATGCTTTCACAGGAGGAAGGCTCGGGATGCAGCGCACACCAAGACCCCGGCACACGCAGTACCGCAACGCCGCCCTGGTGGCGGTCGCTTCGCTGCTCATGGTCACCGCACACTCGGCGGCCGTCGCACAGCCCGCGAGGGCCGACGCCCCCAAGGACTCGTTCGCCTCCTCCTTCGAGGAGAGCGACACCCAGCCGGACTGGCGCGACACCGTCGACACCGGAGCCGACGGGGAGAAGCGCTCCTCGGGCGTGACCGGGGAGTTCAACGCCGGCATCCCCGGCAATGTCACCGACCGGGTCGTGGAGCTGCGCGCCAGCGACGAGAACACCGGCGGCGGCGAGGGCAAGGAGAACCTGGTCGACGTCCAGTCCAGCACCAAGTGGCTGGCCTTCGAGCCCACCGCCTGGGTCGAGTTCGACCTGGACGCACCCACCAAGGTTGTGACCTACGCGCTGACGTCGGCGAACGACCACGCCGAGCGCGACCCGAAGGACTGGACGCTCCAGGGGTCGACGGACGGCAAGGAGTGGAAGACCCTCGACTCCCGGGTCGACCAGACTTTCGGCGAACGATTCCAGACAAAGTCATACAACTTCGATAATTCGACCGCGTACGCGCACTACCGGCTGGACATCACCAAGAACAACGGCGCGGGTGACGCCACCCAGCTCGCCGACGTGCAGTTCTCCAACGGCGACACGACCACACCGCCGCCCGCCGACATGCGCAGCCATGTCGACGGCGGCCCCGGCGGCTCGCCCACGGCCAAGTCCAACGCCGGCTTCACGGGGAAGCGCGCGCTGGAGTACTCGGGCTCGCACAAGCCCGACGGCCGGGCCTACTCGTACAACAAGGTCTTCGACGTCGACACGGCCGTGCGCGCCAACACGGAGCTGTCGTACCGGATTTACCCCTCCATGCCGGAGACGGACCTGAACTACCCGGCCACGAACGTCTCGGTGGACCTCGCCTTCACCGACGGCACGTATCTGAGCGACCTGAAGGCTCTCGACTCGCACGGCGGGCTGATGACCCCTCAGGGCCAGGGCGCGGCCAAGCGGTTGTACGTCAACCAGTGGAACGCGGTCGCCTCCCGGATCGGCTCGGTCGCGGCCGGCAAGACGGTGGACCGGATACTCGTGGCGTACGACTCCCCGAAGGGCCCGGCCAAGTTCCAGGGCTGGGTGGACGACATCGCGCTGGCCGTGAAGGCGCCCGAGAAGCGCCTCGCGCATCTGTCGGACTACGCGTCCACCACGCGCGGCACCAACTCCAGCGGCTCGTTCTCGCGCGGCAACACCTTCCCGGCCACGGCCGTGCCGCACGGTTTCAACTTCTGGACCCCGGTGACGAACGCCGGGTCCACGAGCTGGCTGTACGAGTACGCGCGCGACAACAACAGCGACAACCTCCCCACCCTGGAGGCACTGTCCGCGAGCCACGAGCCGAGCCCCTGGATGGGTGACCGGCAGACCTTCCAGCTGATGCCGTCTACGGCCGGCGGCACGCCGGACGCGTCGCGCTCGGCGCGCGCGCTGCCGTTCCGCCACGAGAACGAGATCGCCAAACCGCACTACTACGGCGTCACGTTCGAGAACGGCCTCAAGGCGGAGATCACCCCCACGGACCACGCGGCGGCGATGCGGTTCACCTATCCCGGTGACGACGCGAGCATCGTCCTCGACAACGTCAACAACAACGGCGGTCTGACCATCGACGCCGCGAGCCGGTCCTTCACCGGCTTCTCCGACGTGCGCAGCGGTGGGTCGGCGGGCGCCACACGGCTGTTCGTGTACGGCGTCTTCGACGCGGCGGTCACCGACAGCGGCAAGCTGCCGGGCGGCGGCGGCAAGGACGTCACCGGATTCGTACGCCTCGACGCGGGCCAGGACCGCACGGTCGATCTGCGGATCGCGACCTCGCTGATCAGCGTCGACCAGGCGAAGAAGAACCTCGCGGACGAGCTGCCGGCCGACCTCGGCTTCGAGCGGGTCAAGAAGGACGCGCAGCGCGCCTGGGACCGTATCCTGGGGAAGGTGGAGGTCGAGGGCGCCAACAAGGACCAGCTCACGACGTTGTACTCCAGCCTCTACCGGCTCTACCTGTATCCCAACTCCGGCTTCGAGAACACGGGTACGAAGAAGAAGCCGCGGCAGCAGTACGCCAGCCCCTTCGTACCGAAGACGGGCACGGACTCCCCCACGCACACCGGCGCGAAGATCGTCACGGGCGAGGTGTACGTCAACAACGGCTTCTGGGACACCTATCGGACGACGTGGCCCGCGTACTCCTTCCTGACGCCGAAGAAGGCCGGGGAGATGGTGGACGGCTTCGTCCAGCAGTACAAGGACGGCGGCTGGATCTCCCGCTGGTCCTCCCCCGGCTACGCCGACCTGATGACCGGCACCAGCTCGGACGTGGCCTTCGCGGACGCGTACGTGAAGGGTGTCGACTTCGACGCGAAGGCGGCGTACGAGGCGGCGCTGAAGAACGCGACCGTGGTGCCGCCGAGTTCGGGCGTGGGCCGCAAGGGCATGGAGACCTCGCCGTTCCTCGGTTACGCCTCCACGGAGACCCATGAGGGCCTGTCATGGTCGCTGGAGGGCTACCTCAACGACTACGGCATAGCGAAGATGGCCGAGAAGCTCTACAAGGAGACGGGCCAGAAGCGGTACAAGGACGAGTCCGCGTACTTCCTCAACCGCGCCCAGAGCTATGTCTCGCTCTTCGACTCCGAGGCCGACTTCTTCCAGGGCCGCGACCTGAAGGGCGACTGGCGGGTCCCGAGCGACAAGTACGACCCGCGGGTGTGGGGTTACGACTACACCGAGACGAACGGCTGGGGCTACGCCTTCACCGCGGCCCAGGACTCACGGGGCCTGGCCAATCTGTACGGCGGGCGCGCGGGTCTGGGCGACAAGCTGGACGAGTACTTCGCGACGCCGGAGACCGCGGGCGCGGAGTTCGTGGGGTCCTACGGCGGCGTCATCCACGAGATGACGGAGGCGCGGGACGTCCGGATGGGCATGTACGGCCACTCCAACCAGGTCGCGCACCACGCCACGTACATGTACAACGCGGCGTCCGAGCCCTGGAAGACGCAGGAGAAGGTCCGCGAGGTGCTCGGCCGCCTCTACACCGGCAGCGAGATCGGGCAGGGCTACCACGGCGACGAGGACAACGGCGAGCAGTCGGCCTGGTACCTCTTCTCCGCGATGGGCTTCTACCCGCTGGTGATGGGCAGCGGGGAGTACGCGGTGGGCTCGCCGCTCTTCAAGAAGACGACGGTGCATCTGGAGAACGGCCGCGACCTGGTCGTCAAGGCGCCGAAGAACAGCGACAAGAACATCTACGTGCAGGGCCTGAAGGTCAACGGCAAGTCCTGGAAGTCCACGGCGCTGCCGCACGACCTGCTCGCCAAGGGCGGCACGCTGGAGTTCGACATGGGCGCGAAGCCGTCGGCGTGGGGCACGGGCAAGAACGCGGCGCCGGTCTCGATCGCGAAGGACGACAAGGTGCCTTCGCCGAGGACGGACGCGGTGACCGGCTCGGGCGCGCTCTTCGACAACTCGTCGAAGACGACGGCCACGGCGGAGGGTCCGGTGGACCTGCCGGTCGCGTCGGCGACGAAGGCGGTCCAGTACACGCTGACGTCCGCCAAGGCGGAATCCTCGCCGAGCGCCTGGGAGTTGCAGGGCTCGGCGGACGGCACAACCTGGAAGACGCTCGACAAGCGGTCCGGCCAGTCCTTCACGTGGGACCAGCAGACGCGGGCGTTCACGGTGGCGACGCCGGGGTCGTACGTGAAGTACCGGTTGGTGACGAAGGGTCAGGCCGAGCTGGCGGAGGTGGAGTTGCTGCGGTAGCTCGCTGTCCGCTCTGAACGGAGAACGGGTCACCGGCGCTCGCCGGTGACCCGTTCTCCGTTTCCTGTGCACGTTGCGCCGCGAAACGACTACGCTGGGTCACCTGCCGCACCCAGTGATCTCGACGCGTACGCCAGCCCAAGGGCCTTCTACGGAGCGGAACTTCGCCGCTTGCGGGAGGAGGCGGGCCTGACCCAGACCCAGCTCGGTGAGCGGGTGTTCTGCACCGGCTCGTACATCGGCCAGTTCGAATCGGCGACTCGATGGCCGATGGTGGACCTGTCGCGGATGATCGACGAAGTGCTGGGGAGTGGGGAGCACTTGCAACGTCTTGCGAAGCTGGCGCGGAGCACGAGCATCGCGGACTACTTCGCGGACGCGGCGGCGTTGGAGCCGCTCGCGCGGTCGATCTGCACGTACTCGCCGCTGGTGATTCCCGGACTGCTCCAGACCGAGCGCTACGCACGGGCCATCACGCACGCGTCGCTGCCGCTCGCCCCGCAGGAGGAGGTCGAGGAGTACGTACGCGCTCGGATGGCGCGCCAGCGCATTCTCGACGGCGACACCGCACCGACGCTGTGGGCCGTTCTGCACGAGGCGGCTCTGCGCGTCCCGTTGGGTGGTCCCGACTGCATGGGCGAACAACTGAGCCGTCTGGTCTCGCTGGGGCGGGCGCGGCGGGTGATGGTGCAGGTGGTGCCGTACGCCGCGTCGGCGCACGCCTACGTACAGGAGACGTTCCGTCTGATGACCTTCGGCGACGCGCCGGACGTGGCGTACACCGAGGGCTCTCACACGGGCCAACTCATCGATGAACCAGTGCTGGTGAGGCGCTTCCACTCGTCATACGATCTGGTCAGGGCCGCTGCGTTTTCACCGATGGCATCCCTGGACTGGCTCGAATCGACGGCGAAGGATTACACGACACCATGAGCGCGACAGACGACATGAGCAGCCTCATCTGGCGCAAGTCCTCGTACAGCAACGGCGAAGGGGGCGACTGCGTCGAGGTCGCGGACGGCCTCCCCGGGATCATCCCGGTCCGCGACAGCAAAGCGCCCGAAGCCGGGGCGCTCGTGATACCTGCACCCGTCTGGACCGCGTTCATCGCGAGCGTCAAGACCCACAGGTAGTCGGAGCCGCCCACGCCGGTGGTACGCCTGGAGGTGCGGGGAGCCCGCACGCTCCGCAGAATGACGTATTTGCCGTTAAATCCCTTGTGTCCGGCGGGAGATGGCTGGGTTACTGACCGTGTCCTATTAGGCGGGCCGCCCATCCCTCCGCGGGAAACACGGCGGTCGGCCGGGCGCGGGCGCTCGGTTCACGGCGCCGTTGTGAGGGCCCGCCGGAGGCGTGGAGCCATCAGCGAGCGCTGGTGTGGTGGCTCGGATCGCGTCAGGAGACATCATGCCAGTCATCTCCAGCGTCACGCCCAACCAAGGGGCGAGCGGGACGACCGTCACCATCACCGGCACCGGGTTCACCACGGTCACCGAGGTGACGTTCGGAGGCCGCCCGGTTCCCTTCACCATCGTCAACAGCACCACGATCGTCGCCATCGTCCCGACCCTGTGCTGCGGCCAGTCCGAGGTGAGAGTGGCTGCCGGCCCGGCGTGGAGCAACGGTGTGCCGTTCTTCTACATATGCCCGCCGAAGTGCCGGGAGGTGCGGCCCGACTCCGGGCCGGCCGCGGGCGGGACGACCGTCACGATCTACGGCAGTGGGCTGGCGACCGCGACCTCGGTCGCCTTCGGTCCGAACGCCGCCACCCCCACCGTGGTGTCGGACAGTCAGCTCACCGTGACATCCCCCGCACTCTCCTTCGTGAACTGCACGGAGACGGTGGACGTCGTCATCACCACGGCGGGCGGCACCAGTTGCGCCGAATGCGGCTGCTGCCGCTTCACGTACTTCAACGCCCCGACGGTCACCAGCATCACCCCCGACTCCGGCTCGGGCTGCACGACCATCACCCTCACCGGCACGTGTCTGCTGAACGTCAGTGAGGTGACGTTCTCGGGGACCCCGGCGGCTTTCACCAGTATCTCCAGCACGGTACTGACCGCCACCGTGCCCTCCGGGCTCGCCCCGGGCACCTACGCCGTCGTGGTCGTCACCCCGGGCGGCTCCACCGCGCCCGTCACGTTCACGGTCCTCTAGCCTCACGACCCGCGCGTTCCCTCCGAACCGCGCACGCAGAAGGGCCGTACCCCGCGCGAGTCCCACGCGCGGAGTACGGCCCTTCGGGCGACGCCTACTTGCGGATCAGGCTGCGGAGCACGTACTGCATGATCCCGCCGTTGCGGTAGTAGTCCGCCTCGCCCGGGGTGTCGATGCGGACCACCGCGTCGAACTCCACGCCCGTGTCCGTCGTGACCTTGACCGTCGCCGGGGTCGTGCCGTCGTTCAGGCCGGTGACGCCCGTGAACGTGAACGTCTCCTCGCCCGTCAGGCCGTACGACAGCGCCGAGGCGCCCTCCGGGTACTGGAGCGGCAGCACGCCCATGCCGATCAGGTTCGAGCGGTGGATGCGCTCGTACGACTCGGCGATGACGGCCCTGACGCCGAGCAGCGCCGTACCCTTCGCCGCCCAGTCGCGGGACGAGCCCGAGCCGTACTCCTTGCCCGCGAGGACGACCAGCGGGGTGCCGGCCGCCTGGTAGTTCTGCGAGGCGTCGTAGATGAAGGAGACCGGTGCGTCCGGCGCCGTGAAGTCGCGGGTGTAGCCGCCCTCCGTGCCCGGCGCGATCTGGTTGCGCAGGCGGATGTTGGCGAACGTGCCGCGGATCATGACTTCGTGGTTACCGCGGCGCGAGCCGTACGAGTTGAAGTCGCGCCGCTCGACGCCGTGCTCCGTCAGGTACGTGCCCGCCGGGGTGTCCGCCTTGATCGCGCCGGCCGGGGAGATGTGGTCGGTGGTGACCGAGTCGCCCAGCATGGCCAGCACGCGCGCGCCCGTGATGTCGGCGACCGGGGTCGTCTCCATCGTCATGCCCTCGAAGTACGGGGGCTTGCGGACGTACGTCGACTGCGGGTCCCACTCGAAGGTGTTGCCCGTCGGGATCGGCAGCGCCTGCCACTGCGCGTCGCCCGCGAAGACGTCCTGGTAGGACTTGTTGAACATGTCCTCGCCGATGGCGGAGGCGACGACCTCGTTGACCTCGGCCTCGGTCGGCCAGATGTCCTCGAGGTGGACGGGCTTGCCGTCCTGGTCCACGCCGATCGCGTCGCGCGTGATGTCCACCTTCATGGAGCCGGCGATCGCGTAGGCCACGACCAGCGGCGGGGACGCCAGGTAGTTCATCTTGACGTCGGGGTTGATCCGGCCCTCGAAGTTACGGTTGCCGGAGAGCACCGCGGCGACGGCCAGGTCGTTCTCGTTGACCGCCTTGGAGATCTCCTCGTCCAGCGGACCGGAGTTGCCGATGCAGGTCGTGCAGCCGTAACCGACCAGGTTGAAGCCGAGCTTGTCCAGGTACGGCGTGAGGTTCGCCTTGTCGAAGTAGTCCGTGACGACCTTCGAGCCCGGCGCCAGGGTCGTCTTGACCCACGGCTTGCGGGTGAGGCCCTTCTCGACGGCCTTCTTGGCGACGAGCGCGGCGGCGACCATCACGTACGGGTTCGAGGTGTTGGTGCAGGAGGTGATCGCGGCGACGGTGACGGCGCCGTGGTCGATCTCGTAGTTCGGTCCGTCGGGCGTGACGACCAGGGTCGGGCGGGTCGGCACACCGTCGGAGGAGGCCGGCGAGTCGGAGGCCGGGAAGGACTCCTTGCCCGCCTCCTCGTCGTCCGTCACGTAGTTGCGGACGTCGAGCGCGAACTGCTCCTTGGCGTCGGCCAGTACGATGCGGTCCTGCGGGCGCTTGGGGCCGGCGATGGACGGGACGACCGTGGCGAGGTCGAGCTCCAGCCTCTCGGAGAAGTCGGGCTCGGCGGCCGGGTCGAGCCAGAGGCCCTGCTCCTTGGCGTACGCCTCGACCAGCGCGAGCTGCTGCTCGTCGCGGCCGGTCAGCTTCAGGTACTTGATGGTCTCGGCGTCGATCGGGAAGATCGCGGCGGTCGAGCCGAACTCCGGCGACATGTTGCCGATGGTGGCGCGGTTGGCGAGCGAGGTGGCGCCGACGCCCTCGCCGTAGAACTCCACGAACTTGCCGACGACGCCGTGCTTTCGGAGCATCTCGGTGATCGTGAGGACGAGGTCGGTGGCGGTGGTGCCGGGGGTGAGCTCGCCGGTCAGCTTGAAGCCGACGACGCGCGGGATGAGCATCGAGACGGGCTGGCCGAGCATCGCGGCCTCGGCCTCGATACCGCCGACGCCCCAGCCCAGCACACCGAGGCCGTTGACCATGGTGGTGTGCGAGTCGGTGCCGACGAGGGTGTCCGGGTACGCCTGGCCGCCCCGGACCATGACGGTACGGGCCAGGTGCTCGATGTTGACCTGGTGGACGATGCCGGTGCCGGGCGGGACGACCTTGAACTCGTCGAACGCGGTCTGGCCCCAGCGCAGGAACTGGTAACGCTCCTTGTTGCGGCCGTACTCCAGCTCCACGTTCTGCGCGAAGGACTCCGGTGTACCGAACTTGTCGGCGATGACGGAGTGGTCGATGACCAGCTCGGCCGGGGCCAGCGGGTTGATCTTCGCGGGGTCGCCACCGAGCTCCTTGACGGCCTCGCGCATGGTGGCGAGGTCGACGACGCAGGGCACGCCCGTGAAGTCCTGCATGATCACGCGGGCCGGGGTGAACTGGATCTCCTGGCTCGGCTGTGCCTGGGAGTCCCACCCGCCGATCGAACGGATGTGGTCGGCGGTGATGTTCGCGCCGTCCTCGGTGCGGAGCAGGTTCTCCAGCAGCACCTTCAGGCTGTAAGGGAGGCGCGCTGAGCCCTCGACCTTGTCCAGCCTGAAGATCTCGTACGACTCGTCGCCCACGCGCAGCGTGCTGCGGGCGTCGAAGCTGTTCGCCGACACGACAGTCTCCTTCATGAATGTGCGCGTACTACCGCGCCGCGACGCATGTGCGGCTGACGCCGCGCGGTGCCGCCAACGGGCTGCTCGCCGATCCGCTAAGGTAAGGCTTAGTTAGGTTGGCCTTACTGCCTGGCGGCTGCGGTACGCCTTCGGCAGATATCTCGATGTCGAGATAACTCTAGTACATGACCGCTGCGAGGTCATGCCGGGGAGCCATGTGTCCGCGCCCTTCTCCGGCTCCGCCTGCGCCGGCTGCCCTGTCTCAGGTGACCCTGGGCAGTCTCAATCCGCTCCGGGCAAAAGGACCGGCGTCTCAGCCGTCTGCGGGCACCGATGCTCGGCCTTTCGCAGCTTCGCCGTACCGCGTCGGCGTTGGTCGCGGAGGCCGATGGCGCCGAAGGCGCTTGCCAGGACGACCCGGCGCACTCGGGCGGCGCGGGCGGCGGCACCGGGGCGGACGGTGGGGTTCACGCCAGAGCCATTCCGGGGACGCGCCGGCGGATAGCCTCCATCTCGGCTTCGTCCGAGACACCTTGCCAGTCGTACCGGGGGGTGTACGGGGCCTCCAGGGCGCGCACTTCGTCGTCGGTGAGTTCGAGGTCGAGAGAGGCCACGGCCTCGTCGATCTGACGGACCGAACCGGCGCCGACCAACGGCGCGGTGACGACCGGCTGGCGTCGCAGCCAGGCGAGCGCGACCTGTCCGCGGCTGACGCCGTGGGCGTCCGCGACCTGCCCGACCGCGTCGATGATCGCGTGGTTGGACGCCTCCTGCGCGGGCGAGTAGAGCAGGTCCGCGTAGGCGCCGTCCGTCTCGGAGCGCACCGTCGAGCGGGCGTCGTCCCACGCGCGGGCGAGGCGGCCGCGGGCCAACGGCGACCAGATGATCGTGCCCACGCCCTCGTCCAGGCACAGCGGGATCATCTCCCGCTCCTCCTCACGGGCGAGGAGGTTGTAGTGGTCCTGCATCGACACGAACCGCGCCCAGCCGTTCTCCTTCTGCAGACGCAGCGCCTTCGCGAACTCCCACGCGTGCATGGACGAGGCGCCGAGGTAGCGGACCTTGCCGGCTTTCACGAGGTCACTGAACGCCTGAAGGGTCTCCTCCCAAGGCGTGGCGCGGTCGTTGCGGTGGATCTGGTAGAGGTCGATGTAGTCCGTGCCGAGGCGGCGCAGTGAGTGGTCGACCTCGGTCATGATCGCCTTGCGCGACAGGCCGCGTCCGTTGGGTCCCAGCCGCATCGGATGGCGCAGCTTCGTGGCGATCACCACGGCATCGCGGTCGGCGAAGTCCTTGAGCGCGCGGCCGAGGATCTCCTCGCTGGAACCGTTGGAGTACATGTTCGCGGTGTCGAAGAAGTTGATCCCCGCCTCCAGCGCGTGCTTGATGAGCGGGCGCGCTTCCTGTTCGCCCTTCGACCAGACGGGGTGCCCACGGTCGGGTTCGCCGTAGGTCATCGCGCCGATCGCGATCGGGGACACGTCGAGGCCGGTCTTGCCGAGCTTGATGTAACGCATGACACTCCTTAAAGTATGTGGAGAGCTCTCCGAATAAAGTAGTGGAGAACTCTCCACTTAGCAAGGTGAGGTCCTGTGGTCCGTTCAGACGCCCGTGAGAACAGGGCACGCATCCTCGCCGCCGCACGCGAAGCGTTCGCGGCGGACGGCAGCACGTCGATGAACCAGATTTCCCAGCGCGCGGGAGTAGGCGCGGGCACCCTGTACCGCAACTTCCCCACCCGCGAGTCGCTGGTCCTGGCCGTCTACCAGGACGAGGTGGCCCGCATCGTCGGCACCGTGCCCGACCTGCTGGCCCAGATGCCTCCACTGGAAGCGCTCCGCGACTGGACGATCGACCTCGTCGAGGCCATGCGCAGAAAGCACGGCCTCGGCGACGCCCTGGGACCGGGCGTGCACCAGGCGATCAGCGAGCAGAGCTACGGGCCCGTCATCGCCGCGATCACAGAGCTCCTCGACGCCGGCAAGAAGGACGGAAGCATCCGCGTGGACGCCGACCCAGGAGACTTCCTCCAACTCACCGGCGCATTGTGGCGGGCCGCGTCCAGCCCCGAGGACCGGGCACCCCACATGCTCGCGCTCATCCTCGACGGACTCCGCACGCACCGGTAAACGACGCGCACGGGTCGGGGCCCGTCAGATGGACGATTCACAGTCCCGTTCGTGCTGGTGACCGGCGCGCCATTCGGCCAGGAGAACGGAGAACGGTGGCGTCGCTGTCAGGCCGGCCGTGGGGCCGGCCGTCGAAGTAGTAGCGAATGACGCAATCGACAGCTCTCACCCCTTGCACGGCGCCTGGCCGATCAGCAGGCACTTTCCGGGTGAGCTTGAGCTCACAACCGCCGGTGTCCGGAAGCTCCGCCCGTCTGAGACGCAGACGTGTCCCCACCAGATACCGATCCGTGATCACACGACTGACTGTGACCGACGAAGGAGCCGGAGACCCCGCAAGCAAGAACCGTCGCTCTCGCTCGACACGCGCATACTTCCCCTGGCGGGGGGTCACTTCGGAGGTGCCGCGGCCGGTGGGTGCGGTTCGGCGCGACGGCGACGCAGGTAGGGGACGGTTACCGTGCCCAGCAGCGGGCCCCACAGCAGCAGCGGAGCGTAGCAGAGGTAGAAGACGGCTGCCGTCCAGCCACCCGTCTCACCTGGGTAGTCGGGGGATGTCGCGTCTCCTCGAAGGGTGACGTTCGCGAGATCCGTGACGGCGGCGGCGCTCCACAGCGCGGTCAGGGCGACGGCGCCGAGCGCGGCGGGGACGACGACGGCCAACGGCGGGATGCGCCGCCCGCGCAGCACGGGTACCCAGCGCGGCCAGACCTCTCCCCAGGCGGCGATCAGCCCTACCGCGGTGAACGCGAGCAGTTCGGAGACGACCGAGAGCAGGATTACGTAGACCTCGACCGGCAGCCATGCCGGGAGGCTGCCCGAGCCCCGGTCCGGGCCCTCGCCGACCTGGAGGATCCGCCAGAGCCCCGACGGCAGGACGGCGAGGGGGACAGCGATGGCCGCTCTTCTCGCCCAGGCGGGGACGCCGGGCACGGGCGTGTGGGCGGACTTCCAGGCGGTACGCAACCGGCCGTGGGCGGGCGGGTGTTGGGCGTGGGGGTTGTTGGCGGGGGTGGTGCGGGTGGTGCGACTGGGCATGGGCGCTCCTCCGGTACGGCTGGCGCCGCGCGCCCGGCCTCTTCCGAAGATCGCAGCGGGCGCCTCCCGCGCGGATCGGCCTCCGGGACGAACCGGCTCCGCCGTACGGGGGGCCGCGGGCGGCCCGGGGTGGTCCCGGGC